>CAUVLB010000027.1:0-8697 GCA_963552595.1 uncultured Stomatobaculum sp.
CGAGAGCTCGGTCGGGGTGAGGTGCGGAATGATGCGCGGATCCGTCATCACTGCGTTGCCTCTGTTGATCTCGCCAATCAGGTTGTTTCTTGCGTTCTGCCAAGCGGTATCATCCGCCGGGATGAACATTGCATAGAGCGTCATATCGCGGGTCACCGCATCGCTGTCCGCAAAGGTCGGAGCCGTCTGGCTGTTCGCCTTACGGAACTGATCGAACTCATACTCGATGCCGGTTGTCGGATCCGTGTAGTTCAGAGCCAGCGCGCCGCGCATGGTCGTGTAATCCGGATGGCTCGCGAGGTCGCTGCCGTGTGCAATGCGGAAGGTGTAAGTCGTACCGCGCATTGCGTCGATGACCGTAACCGTGTGTGCCTTCTTATAGCTCAGCACCAGGTAGTCGCCGTTCTTTGCATCAAAGCTGAAGTTACCGTCAAAGCCGGCTGCGCTCAAGTCTGCCGGGTTCATCGGAACCGTAACGTAATTCACGTTTCCGCTCGGATCTACGGTGCGCTTCCAGAGCTCATAATCGGTGTTGTTCTTGATGCTGTCGTCAAGGCGAGCAATCACGCGCATGGTTGCGTTGCTGTTGGTCGCCGGGACAAGCTTGTTGACACCGTCCACGTCTCTTGCGAGACCGACCTGCAGGCTCCACGGGAGCTTGATCTCGTTGTCGCCTACCTGCGTCTTCAGCTCGTTTGCATAGTTGTTTGCCACCGTACCGCGGTTGAACTTCGCGATATAGGTGATCGTGTCAACGCTCGGGTTTGCAAGCGCTGCCGTATCATCCGGATTATCAATGAGCTCGGTGAGGAGTCTCACATTGTCTGCCGGATCCAGTGCAAAGCGGCCGTCCTTCGGCGTATAGTCGAGGTCTGCCTTCGGCTGTGCCGGAAGGATGGACTGACCGTTGTAGCTTGCGGACACGGTTACGGAGCCGGCCGGCATCGTGATACGCACAGTCTTCGCACCAAGACCGCTCAGATTGCCGAGGAGTACGTTCCAACGCTTAAACGTTGTTCCCGGCGGCACATCCGCGTCAAACTTAATCTTGTCGCCTTCCCGGAAGGTAACGTTCGTATCGTCTGCGCCGATCGGAATAATCTGTTCCGTACCGTTAATCATTCTCTTAATCTCGACAACCTTACCGCCGTTCTCAAGCTTCAGCGTGTATTCCTGCGTCGCCGCTGCCGGCGTTCCGGTGACCGGAATCACCGTACCCTGCGGAATCTGATCCTGCGGCGTCTGGCTGCCGCCGATCGGTCTTGCGACCACAGTGTAGGTCGTGTTCGGGTCGAGGTTGTCAAAGACAATTGCTGCGCCCGGCGTGCTCGGGGTAACCCAGCCGGAAGCCGGAACCACGTTGCCGCTCGCATCAATGAGGGAGTACTCCGTATTCGGAGCGGTCGGGCTGACCGTGATGGTCTTCTGACCTGCGTTTGCCGCATCGGTACCGACCGTCGCGTTCGATCCGACTGCCGGCACATTCACCACGGTCGGCTGGCTGCGATCCGACGCTACTACGCTCGTAATCGGGGTGCCCGCTGCCGGGTTCTGTGCGGTTGTAAGTTCGTATACCTGGTACTGCGCGTTAACCGGAAGACCCGTAAACGCACCGCTCTGGAGTGCCGAGCCCGGAAGGGTTGCAATCACGTTGCCGTTCATATCGGTAATCGCATAGTTTCTCAGGCTGTTTGCACTGTTTACCTTAACCGTACCGGTGCCGTTGTTTGCAACTTCGCCGTTTGCGTTCGGCATTGCAAGAACGCCGTCATCCACCAGACCGATGCGGGTAAAGACCGCCGTATAGGTCTCGCTGCCGTTGATGACCGTCGAGTTCATCGGCTGAGAACCGGAGCTGCTGGTCCACGGCTGTGCCATGTAGTTCGAGTTGACCGGAACCGGGGTCGGCTTCGGAACATCCGCCCAAGTGGTCGGATTCCACTGCCCCGTTGCGGTATCCCTGGTCTTCTCACCGACACGCACCGTCGTGTTGCCGCTCAGGGTACCGTTTGCGCTGTGCGCAAAGTTAATTGTATACCACTTGTTCGGATCCTCGACGAACTTCGGATAGACACTGACTGCCGTCGGGGAGGTTGTGCCGGCCGGGATAGCGAGCTTGTGATCTGCGGTCGGAATCGCAGAGCTGTTGGTATCCGCATCATAAATCTTCTGCTCTGCGCCGCCGTTGATCGTCACATACCAGCCCTCGAGCTTGTAGTTCGGAATCGGGTCCGCGCTGATTGCGAGGCCGCCGCCCGAAGCGACACCCACCAGCTCTTCCCAGGTGTAGGAACCGACGCGAATGGAGCGCGGTGCCGTATTGCCCGTGATATCGCCGTTTGCCGTGGACGTATAGCTGACGCGTGCCCAGGTGGTCGCATCGTTCAGGTTCTCGACATAGGTGATCGTGATGAGAGCGCCCTGGCCGTCAGTTCCTGCCTGCAGGGTAAAGTGAAGGTTCTCATCCGTGCCCTGAACCATGCCGGTCGGTGCTATAGCGCCGTTGTTCGTGCCCGGGTTCATGTTCGGTGCGTAGAGGTAACCCGGAAGGAAGGGCACCGGAACCGTCTGTGCGCCGGTTGCGCCGACTGCTCTCGGCTCATCGATGTCCTGCAGGGTCGGTCTGCCGTCCTGACCGTCCAACTTGTTGCCGTGGTTATCAAAGTACTTAACCTGTACGCGAATCTGATAAGCCGGATCACGTCTGTAGGTGTACTTAATCTTCACGTTCTGGTTCGGCATACTGCCGCTCAGCACGCCGTTCGAGTTGAACTGGAACTTGTTGTGTGCTGCCAGGGTATTCGTGCCGTAAACGCAGGCGTTTGCGTTATCCGTGTCACCGCTCACGATCTGCGCGCTGTCATAGACAAAGCCCGCAATGGTCGGCGGCGTCGCGGAAACTGCCTGCTCCGCATTCTTGGTATCCGTGGTCGGCGCCTTAATCGTGGTGCCGGTCTGATCCACGTACTCCGTGCGAAGGGTAAACGTTTTGTTCGTGTCGACAACGTAGAGGTAGCGAATAATCAGGTCATCGTTCGGCATGACACCGCTGACAACATTTCCGCTGATAACACTGACCTGTGCTGCGCCGGTGCCGGCACCGCTGGCCTCACCGAACTTACGCTTTTTATCGTTCTTCACAATGACAGAGCCGACCTTATAGCCCGGCACCGCCGTTGCTGCGAGCGGAAGTGCGGTGACCGTATCGCCCATGGCCTTCTGCGTCGCGGAAACCCAGGGCGCACCGTTCGGGTTAAAGGCAATGTAGTTCGCCTGATAGAAAGTGCCGCTATCCGTTGCCGGAAGCTCGGCGCTGCTGCCATCCAACATGCGATAGTGCATCACCGTGTAGTCGAAGTTCTGCGCCACACCGCTCGGTATCCACTTCGGCGCGTACGTCTTATTGGTACCGGGCATGGCAATCGGAAGAGCCGGCTCAACATACTTCAAAGGATCGGAAGCATCGTACCAGCCGCCAAAGCTGAAGCCCGGATAAGACACGCTCGTAAAATTCGGGAACGCCGGTCTCGCATCGGAATCGCCTGCAGCCGCGGGAGTGCCGTCCGAGTGAGTCAGCGGAATGCCCGCAAAGCCCGGAACATCTCTCAAAAGAGTACCGGTCTCTCCCGAAACAGAGTTGCTCGTATAGCCGCCGTACGTAACCCCCGGACCGTCTCCGGTGTCAAAGGTAATCGTAGCCGTTGCCGCATAAACCGGCAGCGCCGGGGCTGCCACGGAAAATACCATGACAGCCGCCATTGCCGCAGCGATCCGAGACTTGAAATTATGTCTCAATCTCATCTCATTCCTCCTCAGTGAATCCACGCGCCGTTCGCGTCAACGCGGTAACCGTCCGGCGTTGTCTCATTCTGGTACATGGAACCCATGGGTCTCACAACGGAGTTGGACTTGTAGAACCATCTCTCATTCACCGAGTCATACTCATAGGTGTTTGCAGAGGTGGTCGGTGCAAAGTAGTACCATTTTCCGTTGATTTGCTGCCAGCCGGTCTGCATGATGCCGGTTGCCGGATCCAGGTAGTACCAGTGCTTATCCGCCTCGTCGTAGTGCCAGCCCACCTGCATCTTGCCGAGCCAGCCGTCGTGCTCTGTATTGCAGTAGTACCAATCCAGTTTCTCATCGCGGAACCAACCGAAGTCCATGATACCGTGCGAGTTGAAGTGATACCAACCGTTCTTGTTGACATCGCCGTTTGCATAGTCAAGCTTTGCCCAGCGGCTCACAAGACGGATACCGCCGTTCAGCGTGAAGATCCACTCGCTGTGCTCGGGGTTAATGAGCTCCCAGTTGCCGTTTGTTCCGACGGTGTAGCTCGGCTCGTAATCGGCAATGAATGCCTCGTTTCCGATTAGGCTCGGCTTGCCATAGGTGCTGCCGACACCTGCGCTGATGCTTCTTGTGCCGCCGCTGCTGCGACCACCGCCGCCGCCGCTTCCGCCGCTACGGCCGCCACCGCCGCCGCTGCTGCGTCCGCCGCCGCTGCTGCCGCCGTTACCGCGACCGCCGCCGCCGCCTACACCACCGGAAAGGGCATTGTTCGAAATTACGCCGTAGTGGTCATAGCGCGGGTTCAGCGTGTTCTCGTAGCGCTGGATTGCATCGAGCAGATCGTCGAGTGCCTGCTGAAGTTCAGCTGCCGTTGCTCTCGGGTTCGTGCGCTCAAACACTGCGATTGCATCGTTGATGCCGGTGTGTACGCCCGGAACACCGTTGATCAGAGCTGCGGTCTCCTTGCGCTTTAAGAAGAAGTCATCTGCGAGCTTGATTGCCTTCTTGATTGCATCATCAAGGCCGTTTCTCGCGTTGTCAACCTCTTCCTTGTTGTCCTTCCAGTAGCCGTAGACAATGGTGCGCTTCTTAATCGGCGCGGTGTCATCGAACTCTCTGAACTTGTCTGCCTTGCGGCTCCACCCCTGCCAATCGTACTCAACACCGGTCGCCGGATCGGTGAGGTGCGTTGCACTGCCGGTCGGCGTGTTATTGAGAACGGTGCTGTAGAGGGTCGAGTAGTCCGCATCGCTCGGTGCTTCACCCTTTCTCACCGGGAAGCTGTACTGCGGCCACGGTGCCACGGTGTCCTTGTCGTTGATGAAGGTCACCTTGTAAGCCTTCGAGTAGACCAGATAGTACTTGACGCCTTCCTGTGCGGTGAACTGGAAGAGACCGCCGCTTGCGTAGACATCCGCCGGGGTCAAGCTCTCCGGAATGTAGGTCGACGTAGCCGTATCGTAGCGAAGCAGCTGGTAGTCGAGATTGTTCACGTCTTCCTTGTCAAGCTGTACATAGGTGTTAAATCTTGCATTGGACGCCGTTGCGCGCGGCACAAGTCTGCCGTTCACATAGCGCTCAATGTTGGTCTGTACCTCCCAAGCAGCCGTAAACGCCGTCGGGTGATTTGCCGCATCGACCGTTGCCGGATCGCTCTTCAGCGCCGAAGCAACCGCTGCCGGTACGTTCTTCTTCTGGTAAACGACCTTGTAGCTCACATCCGCATGGTTCACGTTCATGATGACGCGGTCATCCGGCGTGGTGAGGTCGTTCTCAAGACCCGGAATCTCGTTCGGATCCAGAGCCATCTCGCCCGGGTTGCCGCCGCGAACTTCATCCGTAACCGGCGAATTGCCGTTTAAGTTGCGGTTATAGTAAGCGGTCAGGACCACGTTTGTATCCGGCATCGTGAAGGTGAGCGTCGCGTTGCCAAGCTGGCTCGTGATGCCCGGGATGATACCGGTCGTGACTCTCCACTCCTTAAAGGTCTCGCCCGCGCTGTTCGTTGCCGGTGCGGTCAGGACAACTGTCTCGTCCTTGTGTGCCTCGTCGAAGTAGTTCGTGTTGATTGCGTTGCCGTTGACAGTCGTGATTTCACTCTCGCCGTCCGTCGTCGTGATGCTGAACTTCGGAATCTCAAGCTCGCCGCCCGGATCCATGGTAACCGGGGTTCCGTCCGGAAGCTTGCTGAGCGCGGTGATATCGTTTCTGCCGTGCGGTCTCGCGACCACGGTGTAAGTCTTGTTGGCATCGAGACCGGAGAAGGTGATTCTTCCCGGCGTTCCCGCCTGCCAGCCGTCCGCCTGGGTCTCCGGCGTCGTCACGACGTTTCCGTTCTCATCGATGAGTGCGTAGTCCGCATCTCTGTCAGAGGGATCGATCGTTAAGTCAACCTTCGTCTCATCGTCCGGGTTATACGTAATCTGCTTGTTCGTATCAACCGCCGGAACATGTGCCGGGCTCGGGCTGCTGATCGGTGCCGGCACGTTCGAAATGTCGTCGCCGACCTGTGCCGTGTTATCGCCCTCTGCCTCGTAGACCTGATAGGTCGTTCCGGGCGTGAGGTTGTTGAAGTAGGTTCTGCCGGTCACGCTGCCGTCGCCGACGCCCACAACCTTGCCGTAGGGATCCACAACAATGTACTTGTAGCCGGGCTTCGTGTCGTAAGCCGTCACAACGCCCTTACCCTGGGTATCAAGGCTGCCGCCCGCATCCACCGGGTGTACGTTGGTACCGAAGACCGCCGGATCCGGATAGAACTTGACGAGGTAGGTCTCGCCGTCTGCGATTGCATCGCCCGCATTCATCATCGTGCCGTTGTGGAACCAACCCTTGTAGAGGTAGTTGACCTCACCGGTGTAGCTCGTCGCTGCCGGCTCAACCTGACCCCAGGTCTTGTCTTTCCAAGTGTGAAGCGTGGTCGGAACGCCCGGATTCCAGGTGACATGGTTGTCAAACGGTGCGAAGTTAATGTCAATCCACCAAGCCGGATCTTCCTTAAACGCAGCAACGAGATTCTCGCCGCCCTGGAAGCGATCCGTATCCTGAAGGAGGTGCTCACTGCCGTCCATGACACGGTTGTTGTTTGTATCCACGAACCAGCCGTCGAGCATGTAGTGGTAGTCGTTTGCGGTGACAATCGGAAGGAGGCGCTTTGCCTTGAGGTCCGCATAGGTGTAGCCGAGACCTGCGCCGTTATCCTTCAGCACGCTCACCTTGAAGGAGTTCGTGCCGTTTGCGGTCACATCCGGAGAGACAAGCTTGGTCGGATCGTCTGCCGGTGCCATGTTGTCATGGCTCAGGATACCAAGTTCCGTGCCGCCGACCGTGTCCTTACCGCTGTAGAACTGGATATTGCTCCAAGCACTTGCATCTCTGTTATAACGGTAGGTCAGCTTAAAGTCGCCTGTCGGCATCTTCGCTCTGTAGTGGTTGTTTGCGGTGTTGAAGGTTGTCGCATCGCCCGCAATCGGCACACCAACCGGGTTGTCATTGTAGCTGTTGTAGATATAGCCGTAGAGCTCCGGCATAGCGAGCGGATCGCCCTCAACCGTATCATCCGTTGCCTTCGGCGTCACCACCGGAGCAACAATGTTTCTTAAGAGACTGTCGTTCGTGCCGAGGTCCTCGTGCGCCAGGGTAAACTCCTGACCCGTGCCCGCACCCGTATATATATAGGTAATCTCGACATTCTGGTTCGGCATCACACCGGTGTAGTTACCCGCCGCATCCGCGCTGCCGGTAAGGGCAACCACAAGCGGGTTCGGATCCTGATCGTTTGCCGTGCCGCCCGCAACCACATTGTAGTGGTCATAGGTGTAACCGAAGGTGCTCACCGGGCTGATGTTAATCGGATCCTCCGGCTTCACCATCGCAGTGGTGGAGGGTGCGACAACCGTGCCCGCCGGCGATACGTGGTTCACCTTGAGCTGGAAGCCCGGGTGAGACGGATCGATGCGATAGCGCCAGGTGACTGCTGCATCCTGACCCGGGAAACGGCCCTGGAACTTACCGTAGTTCGCGCTGCCCGCGACCGTATCGAAGGTACCGAAGGGTGCCGGAGCGGTCTGATCGCTGAACTGATAGGTGCTCGGATTCGTGAAGGAATCCGTGGGTGCCCAGACATAACCCGGGACAACCTTGCGGTTTCCGCTCAACGGATCCTCAACCGAGAAGCCGCTCGCTGCCGGTGTCGTCGTGGTCTGGAAGGTGATGCTTCCGTTCTGGTTCTCATAGGAAGTCGTATACGCAAACTTGATGCTGTGGTTAACGCTATAGATTGCGTCATAGATTTCCGGAGTTGCCGGGAAGGTGGTCGGAATCGGCGTAGCAACTGCCGGGCTGACACCTCTCTTATTCCAGCCGTGGAAGTTATAGCCGTACTTCGTGACCGTCGGCGCAAGTGCGTTGGTCGGATCTCCAGCGAGACCGCTGAGCATGCCCGGAGTCGGGGTGCCGCCCTTTGCGTCGAAGGTGATGGTGCTGTTATCTCTCACATAGTGATAGGTAATGACCGTGTCCTGCTTCGGCATGATACCGGTGACCTTACCGAAGTTCGGGCTGGTTGCCGTGCTGTCCGGCGTGAGCTTCGGCGTTGCACCGCTTGCAACCGACTCATCCGTATCGATGCTGTTAAGACGATAGGAGGGCGGGGTCACGGTCGGCGCTGCCTCGTTGACCGGCTCACCGGCTGCGATGCTCTTTGCCGCGCGGTTTTCCGCACCCGGAACCGGATCGCCGTTTGCATCGACGTACTGGAAGGTAAGGGAATAGCCCGCTCTGCGAAGTGCAGCATTGTCTGCCGCGGTCGCGGAGTCCGCAACGGAGAGACCGTACTTATCCGCCTGGTCTGCGGTGAAGAAGGTGCTGAACGGAGCCACGCTGCTTGCCGCAACGCCCGTGCCCGGT
>CAUVLB010000028.1:0-8611 GCA_963552595.1 uncultured Stomatobaculum sp.
TTCGTTTAGCGCCAAGCTGCTTCGCATGGAGAAGAGCACGGCGAACGAGCAGAGTTTCGGCTTTTCGGGAGACTTGAGTCTCTTTGGCGACCGAGTGAGCGGTACGGTCACAAACCGCTATCCGGTCGCAGTGAACAATGCCTTTTTGCTCTTCTACGGAAAGGTAGTAGCCCTAGGTCATATGGAGGCAAACGAGACCGTGGATGTCTCGGAGCGAAATGTATACAACATTCCGCTCAACAATAAGGCTATGGTTGCGGCTTTTTTGACCGGCGTCTACGACGGTGGCAAGAGCGAACAGGAGAGGCTTAGAGCCCTTGAGCGCGCGGACTTCCTTGCCTTTTATCTGTCGCAAGTGGCGGGCAACTATACGCCGGATGCGCGCGTGCTTGCATTTTCGGAAGAAGAGCCCGAGGGAAAGGTGGTGCAGACCGAGGGGCTCAGGCACTTCGGCATGAATCTCCTCACCTCGGTGCTCACGGTAGACGGGGCAGAGGACGGTCTTATAAGCCGTTCCGCGTTGATGCGCGCCCCCGAGGTGCTGAGCGGTGACTACATTGCATCGACCAATTCCTTTTATCGCGGCGACCCGGTCGTGCTGAGTTATAAGCTCGGCAAAAACTTTCACACCGAGGCCCTGCTTTTAGAGGCTCCGGACGCTGTTTTCGAGAGCGGAGAAGCGGGCGAGAGTGCGGCGGAATTCCGCGGTGTCATTTCGTTTTACAATTACCGCAGCGGCAATTTCGATGACATTGAAGCCGGGAAAACGCGCTTCACGGCCGAAGAACTCGCGCCTTACTTTGCACTGGATCAGACCATTACGGTGCGGTATTCCGAGGAGAAGAGCACAAATTTGAATCGCCTGGATGTTGCGCTCCCGTGGATTACCGTCATAGGGGAGGAGAGCTGATGCTGGTATTTTCGGATGTTCGAAAGGCCTACCGGAATCTGGAGGTTTTAAAGGGGCTCACACTCTCGGTGCCGCGGGGATCGCTGTTCGGTCTCATGGGACAGAACGGCGCGGGTAAGACAACCCTGCTCCGCATTGCCGCGGGTCTCCTCGCGCCGGATTCGGGCGAGCTTCTGGTGGGCGGCATCGATGTGCGACAGCGCCCCGAGGAGGCCAAGCGCTTCATCGGTTTCGTGCCGGACGGCTTCGGGGCCTACGACAATATGTCCGTGCTCGAGTACATGAGTTTTTTTGCGTCTTGCTTCGGACTTTACGGTCGCACAGCAAGGCTTCGAAACGAGGGACTCTTAAAGAGAGTCGGCCTCTTTGAGCGCAGGGACAGTCTGGTCACGGAGCTCTCAAAGGGCATGCAGCAGCGGCTCTCACTGGCGCGCGCCCTGATACATGAGCCGGAACTTTTGGTGCTCGACGAACCGACCAACGGCTTGGATCCGGGGAGTCGCTTTTCCCTGCGCGAACTGCTCGGAGAGCTCTCGGACAGCGGTAAAACCATACTGCTGAGCTCCCATGTGCTCTCGGAACTCTCGGAGATCTGCACCGACATTGCGGTCCTTGACAAGGGGCGGGTGCGGGCCACCGGGGAGGTGCAGGAGATACTGCGCCAAATTGCGAACTCGAACCCGTTGCGGGTCACGGTTTTGAACGGTGAGAAAACGGCGCTTCGTCTTTTCCGTAAGCATCCTTGTATCCGCGCCGTCATGCAGGACGGAAGACAGTTTCAGCTGGAATTCGTCGGCGGCGCGGAGGATGAGGCCTCGCTCTTACAACAGCTCATCGACTCGGAAGTGCCGGTCAAGAGCTTCGTGCGGGAGTCCGGAACCCTGGAGTCGTTCTTCCTAAACATGACGGTCGGCAGAGAGGAAAGGATAATCGTACAAGATGAAGATGAATCCGATTTGTGAGAGAGCTTCCCGCGCGGTCGCGCGGACGCCTCGCTTCAGCGCGGCTATTTGCGGCGGCAATGCCCTGCTCTCGGCAATGGCGATTTTTCTGCTGGGACTCGTGTTTCAGCGCGCGGAGACAAGCGGAGAACTTCGCTATGAGGAAGTGCTTCGTGTCTTTCACGCGCTGGTCTGGACGGAGCTTGCGCTCGCAACCCTTCTGGTGCCGGCAAGTACGGCGAGCGCCATTAGCGGCGAGCGGGAGCAAAAGACCCTGGATCTTTTGCTCGGGACGGCACTTTCGCCGCGCAGCATTATACTCGGGAATCTCCTGCAGAATTTAATCGGCGCAGCCATCTTTGTGTTTTCCGGGCTGCCTGTGCTGCTCACGGCTCTGCTTTTCGGCGGCGCGGGTTTTGCGGACCTCGCGCTCCTCTTTGGCGGTATACTGCTCTCGGCAGCGCTTGCGGGCAGTCTCGGTCTTCTTTTCTCGGCGCTGAATCGCACGACTGCGGTGGCTGTCGTTGAGACCTATGCGGCGGAGGCCCTGCTCTTTTTCGGTCCCTACGGGCTCTATTTTCTGCTCAGAAATTTCGGGGCAGGGGGAACGGCGACAAGCCTTTTGCTGTTATCGCCGCTGAGCCTCATGGACGGGCTTTTATTTCGCGCGACCGGGCGCTCGGATTTTGCGCTCATCGGACAGGGGAGACTCTTTGATGCAGCCTTGCTTCCGGCAATCTGTCTGCAGCTCGCGCTGAGCTTCTTCTTACTTTTTCTCGCGGTGCGGGTCATTACGCCCCGCCGCAGAAAACGTAAGTTTACAACGGAACAGAATTTGATAAAATGAAATGGTATTTGTAACCTGAAGCTATGACATTACCTACAGGAGGTGTGATATGGGTCTTATTAAAGCAGCGGTCTCCGCAATCGGTAGCGGTCTTGCCGATCAGTGGCTTGAGTTTCTCGAAGCGGATTCGATGGGAGAGGGAACTGTTTTTACCGGTGCGAGAGCGGTTCGCGCGGGAAAAGGCTCCAACACGAAGGGCAGCGCGGATTATGTGAGCAACGGAAGCCGCATTGTGGTCCAGAAGAACCAGTTCATGATGCTGGTGGACGGCGGAAAGATTGTCGACTACACGGCGGAAGAGGGCTACTACACGGTCAACAATTCCAGCGCACCCTCGCTCTTCAACGGACAGTTCGGTGAGTCGCTCGGCGATGCGTTCAACCGCATTAAGTTCGGCGGTGTGCCGTCCGGAAAGCAGCAGGTTTTCTTCATCAACCTCCAGGAGGTCAAGGGAAACCGCTTCGGAACCCCGACCCCGATCAACTACTTTGATACCTTCTACAACGCGGAGCTCTTCCTGCGCGCACACGGACATTACTCGATTCGCATTACGAACCCGCTGCAGTTCTACGCAGAGGTCGTTCCGCGCAACGCGACTACGCTTCAGTTCTCGGAGGTTGCGGATCAGTACCTCGCAGAATTCCTGCAGGCATTCCAGATTTCGGTCAATAAGCTCTCGGCCGAGGGCGAGCGCATCTCCTTCATCCAGTCTAAGATTAAGGACAGACTGAACGCAGAGGTCGATGCCGAGCTCGATGAGAAATGGGGTCCCCGCGGTTTTGAGCTGGTCGAAATCGGCGTCGACGGTCTCTCCTATGACGACAAGTCTCAGGAGCTCATCAACATGCGGAACCAGGGTGCAATGCTCTCCGACGCGACCATTCGCGAGGGCTTTGTACAGGGACAGATTGCGCAGGGTATCCGCTCTGCGGGTGAAAACCCGAACGGCGGCGCTGTCGGCATGATGGGTGTCGGCATGGGCATGAACGCCGGCATGGGCTTCATGGGCCAGGCGAGCAACACCAATTACCAGCAGATGCAGATGCAGCAGCAGGCGCAGCAACAGGCGCAGGCACAGGCGCAGGCTGCCGCACAGGCACAGCAGATGCAGGCTGCTTCTCAGGTGGCGGCGGCACAGTGGATCTGTCCTACTTGCGGTTCCGAGAACAGCGGTAAGTTCTGCACCGAGTGCGGCGGCAAGCGTCCGGAGTCTCTCGCTTGGCAGTGCCCGAACTGTGGCTCGGAGAACAGCGGAAAATTCTGCACGGAGTGTGGAAATCCGCGCCCTTAACAATTGAGGACGTCTAATGGCAGGAAGTATATCGTATAAGTGCCCGAACTGCGGGGGAGAGCTTTTGTTCTCCCCTGAGACCGGCGGATTCACTTGCCCCTATTGCGGTTCGGCGTTCACGGAAGAGAAAATCAAGGCGCTCTATGAGCAGCGGGAAGCGGAAGAGGGGGTCAAGGGACAGGCTGCGGAGGCGAAGGCGCAGGCGAGCGAAGAGCTGCTTCGCTACAACTGCCCGAACTGCGGTGCGGAAATCGTGACGGAGGAGAGCACGGCGGCCACCTTCTGCTATTACTGCCACAACCCTGTGGTTCTGGTCGGGCGCCTGTCCGGCGAGGAAGCGCCGCAGTATGTCTTGCCCTTCAGCATCGACCGAAAGAAGGCACTCAGCATTTTCGGCGAGTGGATCAAGAAGAAAAAATTTGTTCCGCGCGCCTTTTATGACGAAAAGCAAATCGAGAAGTTTAACGGCGTCTACATTCCCGATCTGATTTACAGCTGCAAGGCACATTCCGAGCTCTCGGGTGTCGGAACGAGTGTGGAGCGGCGTCGGCACGGAGACACCGAGGAAATCATCACCAGCAAATTCCAAGTGGAGAGAAACGGTGAGCTCCCGGTGGACATGGTTGCGCGCAATGCGCTGAAAAAGGCAAACCGTGTGCTCGCGGAGAGCGTTCAGCCCTTTGCCGTGAACAGCTTAAAACCGTTCGCGCCGAGCTATCTCTCCGGCTTTGTCGCGGAGCGCAAGGACATGAACGGCGATGATGTGCAGGCGGACACCAGGCAGGAGGTTGCGCGCTATGCGCTCGCCTCGCTTCGGAACTCCGTCTCGGAGTACGACGGAATTTCCGTCACCCCGGACAATATCTGGCTCAGCGATGAGAAGCTCGAGTATGCGCTCATGCCGGTATGGACCATGACCTACCGCGAACCCGGCTCCTCCAAGCTCTACTACTTCTCTCTGAACGGTCAGAGCGGCAAGGTGGTCGGTGAGTTGCCGGTGGATAACGGGAAACTGTTCCGCTATTTCCTGATGATTTTCATACCGCTGTTTGTCGCGCTGCTCGCGCTGACCTACTTTATTTCGTAAGGAGGCGGCATGAGAGAAAAAATCAAGAGACTGTTTTCGGGCTTTTTGCTCTTTGCGCTGCTCCTCTTGTCCCTTTGTGTTCCGGGAAGCCTTACGGCGCGAGCGGAGGGGACGCGGGTCTTTGACAACGCAAATCTCTTTTCGGAGAGCGAGAAAGCAGTGCTGGAGCGCACGGTGGCAGAGATTAGCGCGAAGACCAAGTTGGATATCGTCGTGGTGACGACGGGGAGCGCCGATGGAAAAAGCTCCGAGGCCTACGCGGACGATTTTTACGACGCGGGCAACTACGGCTACGGAAGCAAGCTCTCCGGAGTGCTTTATCTCATTGATATGGACAACCGCCGCATTCACATCAGTACGGCCGGCGGCGCGATTCAGTTGCTCTCGAACAGTGAAATCGAGAAGCTTCTGGATCTCGGCTATGATGAGGTCGCGGAGGGGAACTATGCGGCGAGTGCGAAAAAGGTACTGGCAGGCATCGAGGATTCATACAATCGCGCCAAGAATAAGGGGTGGACTTACAACGCGGAGAGCGGTGTCTGGACCAAAAAGAAACACGTCTCGCCGCTTGCGGCGCTCGGCTCTCTGGGGGCGTCCCTCTTTGCGGCACTCGCTGCGGTGACGGGAGTCAAACGAAATTATAAGATGCAGGACGGCGCGGCAAAGCGTGCCTCCTCGGTCGCGGGCATCGTCTCGGCGAGCGGAGCGGCGTTTCGTTTCAGCAACATGGGAGATCGCCTGCTTGACCGGAACAGTGTGCGGCGCCGCATTCCGCGGAGCAGCGGCGGTTCCGGCGGCGGAAGGAGCAGCGGCCCCCATGGCAGCAGCTCGACCCACACGAGTTCAAGCGGCAGGTCGCACGGCGGCGGCGGCAGAAGCTTTTAAGGCATCATTTTCCAGAAGGAGACAGAAGAATGAGTGAATTGCTTTACAGTAGCACGCGGGGCGGCGAGACCGGCTGCACGGCATCGGAGGCTGTGCTCAAGGGACTTGCGCAGGACGGAGGGCTCTTTATGCCGGAGCGGATTCCGCGCTTCGACTTTGCGCTTCCGGAGTTAAAGGATGCTTCCTATCAGGAAGTGGCCTATCGCGTGATGCGTCTTCTGCTCACCGATTACAGCGAAGAGGAGCTTCGCGCCTGCATTGCGGGCGCTTACGACGAAAAGTTCGACACGCCCGAGATTGCACCGCTTACCTTTGCGGATGATGCCTATTATCTGGAGCTCTTCCACGGCAAGACCATTGCGTTTAAGGATATGGCACTCTCGATTCTGCCCTATCTCATGACGACGGCGGCGCGGAAAAACGGCGTCACCAACAAAATCGAGATTCTGACGGCGACGAGCGGCGACACCGGCAAGGCGGCCATGGCAGGCTTTGCGGATGTCCCGGGCACCGGCATTGTGGTCTTCTATCCGAAGGGCGGCGTGAGCCGCTTCCAGGAGCTCCAGATGATCACGCAGAAGGGCGAGAATACGGCGGTTGTGAGCATCGAGGGCAACTTTGACGATGCGCAGACCGCGGTCAAGCAGATCTTCGGGGATCGCGCGTTTGAGGCGGAGCTCGCTGCAAAAGAGGTGCAGCTCTCCAGCGCAAACTCGATCAACATCGGCCGCCTGGTACCGCAGATTGTCTACTATGTCCACGCGTATCTCGAACTCCTGAAGGAGGAGAAGATTGTCGAGGGCGAGAGCATCAACGTCTGCGTGCCGACCGGAAACTTCGGAAACATACTCGCGGCTTACTTCGCAAAGCGTATGGGACTGCCGATTGACAAGCTGATTTGCGCCTCGAACGACAACAAGGTGCTCTTTGACTTCTTTGAGACCGGTGTCTACGACAAGAACCGCGACTTCATTCTGACGACTTCTCCCTCCATGGACATCCTTGTCTCGAGCAATCTGGAGCGCCTGCTGTATCTAAGCGCGGGTTGCGACGCGGCGAAGACCAAGGCGCTCATGGAAGCGCTGCAGGGCGAGGGCAAGTATGAGCTGAGCGCGGAAATGCGGGCGGAGATGGCGGACTTTAGAGGCGGCTTTGCGACGCAGGAGGAAGTGGCAGAGCGAATTCGCTCGCTCTATGAGAAGACCGGCTATGTGATAGATACGCATACGGCGGTTGCCTCCAAGGTCTACGAGGCATATCGGAAAAAGAGCGGCGACACGAAGCCGACCGTCATTGCGAGCACGGCAAGTCCGTTTAAGTTCTCCCGTGCCGTCATGGAGGCGATTGCGGGCGATGTGAGCGCGCTCGATGATTTTGCGGTGCTGGAGGAGCTTCGCAAAAAGGCAGGAATTCCCTTCCCGCCGGCAGTCGAAGAGATTCGAAATGCCGAGGTGCGCCACACGCGCAGTTGTAAGCCGGAAGAGATGAAAGAGCAGGTGAGAGAGATCTTATTCTCCTGAGTCATAGCTTTGTATTCAAAAAATGAATTACAAAAGAAGTGCCGTTGGCTTGACAACGGCACTCTTTTTTTTTACAATGCCAAAGAACTACATACCAATCAATCGAGTATGTATATAGGGTTTTAGTTTCGGCGTTCGGAAGCGAGGTAAGTATGAGCGAGGAGAGAAGACGACAGACAAACGTGCATGAGCATGCACATGAGCACGCGCACAATCACACACATGAACATACGCATGATCACGCACATGAGCATGCACACGAGCACACGCACAGCCATGAGCACGGTGACAATGCCCCCGCGCACATTCACAGCCACAGAAACATCATAGGCTTTGACAAGCACGGCGTGCCGACGGTGGTCGTAAAGGCGGATCATCAGGATGAACAGGACGAGAATGAGTTTATTCGCGACTACATGAATGCTGTCGCAGAATATAAAAAGACCTTCCCTTCGAAGCAGGATGTCATCGACAATACGCCGGATCCGGCCGTGCGTGAGATGTTGCGCCGCGCAGAGCAACTCGGCATAGACACGACCTTTGATCGCTTTGACAAGCAGAAGCCGCAGTGTAGCTTCGGCCTTGCGGGCATTTGCTGCAAAATCTGTAACATGGGACCATGTAAGATCACGCCGAAGAGCCCGAAGGGCATCTGTGGCGCGGACGCGGATCTGATTGTCGCCAGAAACCTGCTCCGTTCCGCGGCTGCCGGTGCGGCGCAGCACGGCATGCACGGCAGAGAGGTGATTTTGTCGCTCAAGTGGGCGGCGGAGGGCAAGCTGGATCTCCCGATACTCGGTCAGCAGAAGATACGCGACACGGCGAAGGCCTTCGGCATTAAGACCGAAAGAAGAAACATCAAGCGCATAGCATCCGAACTTGCGGATAAGCTGCTCGAGGATATGTCGCGCACGGTGCCGGCGGACTACGAGGTCATCAAGGCCTGTGCACCGGCAGAGCGCCAAAAGGTTTGGGAGGAGCTGGACATACTCCCGATCAGTGCTTACCACGAGGTCTTTGAGGCATACCATAAGAGCGGTGTCGGCACGGACGGCGACTGGAGAAGCATCATGCAGCAGTTCCTGCGCTGCGGCCTTGCGTTCACCTTTTCGGGTGTCGTCTCGACTTCG
>CAUVLB010000029.1:0-8494 GCA_963552595.1 uncultured Stomatobaculum sp.
ACTCGCCTTCATGGCGCTGACCTCCCCGAAGCTCGGCGAGCGCCGGGTGAAGCGCGGCGATGAAGTCATCACCGTGGCCTGCGGCTTCCCGACCACGGTCACGCCCATTATCCAGTACGGCGCGGTTCCGGTCTTTGTGGACGTCTGCATTCCGCAGTACAACATCGATGTGACCAAGCTTGAGACAGCGCTCTCCGAGAAGACCAAGGCCGTGATGATTGCGCACACGCTCGGCAACCCCTTTGATTTGAAGGCGGTGAAGGCTTTCTGTGACGCGCACGGGCTTTGGCTCATCGAGGACAACTGCGATGCGCTCGGCAGCCGCTATACCCTGGACGGCGAGACCCGCTTCACAGGCACCATAGGCGATATCGGCACATCGAGCTTTTACCCGCCGCACCACATGACCATGGGCGAGGGCGGCGCGGTCTACACGAAGAACGCGGTCCTGCACAACATACTCCGCTCCATGCGCGATTGGGGCAGAGATTGCCGCTGCCCCTCCGGCGTTGACAACATCTGTCAGCACCGCTTCGACGGGCAGTACGGCGAGCTTCCGCGCGGTTATGACCACAAGTATGTCTACTCGCACTTCGGCTATAATTTAAAGGTGACGGATCTGCAGGCGAGCATAGGCTGCGCGCAGCTTGAGAAGTTTCCGCAGTTTGTGGAGCGGCGCAAGGAGAACTTTAAGCGCCTTCGCGCGGCGCTCTCTCCAGCAGAGGACAAGCTGATACTCCCGGAACCCTGCGAGAATGCGGACCCGAGCTGGTTCGGCTTCCTTTTAACCTGCCGCGAGGGCGTGTCCCGCGAGAAATTGGTTCGCTTTATCGAGCAAAAGGGCGTGCAGACCCGCATGCTCTTTGCCGGCAACCTGACCAAACACCCCTGCTTTGACGAGCTTAGGGAAAGCGGCGAGGGTTACCGCATTGTGGGAGAACTAAGGGAGACCGACCGCATCATGCGGGATACCTTCTGGGTCGGCGTTTATCCGGGCATGACGCCGGAGATGATAGACTACATGGCCTCGGTGATTCTGGAGGGGCTGAATCAATGATGAGAGCGAAGAAGGGCGGGATTTATCTCGCCCTGCACGCTTTGGTGCTCTTTTACAGTCTCTCGGCGCTCTGCTCGAAAAAGGCGGCCTCCTATCCCTTCGCGAGCCCCGGGTGGCTCTTGTTTTACGGGGCTGTCATTTTGATTTTGGGGCTCTACGCCGTGTTTTGGCAGCAAATCATCAAGCGCCTGCCGCTCTCGACCGCCTATATGAATAAGGCGGCGACCGTCATCTGGGGGCTTGTTTTCGGGAGTGTATTTTTCGGCGAGCGCGTGAGTGCGCCGAAACTAATCGGCGCGGCGCTGATCATTGCCGGCATTGTGCTCTTTGCGCTGCCGGAAGGGGAGGAAGGGCATGCGTGACATTTCCTTTCCGCATCTTGCGATTTTTCTCGGGGCGGTGCTGCTCGCGGCGCTCTCGCAGGTGCTCTTAAAAAAGGCGGCAATGCGACAGTATGACAGCGTGTGGCGGGAGTACCTGAATCCGCAGGTCATCTTTGCCTACGCGCTTTTTTTTCTTGCGACCCTGATTGATGTGGTCGCCTACCGGCGTATTCCCTTAAGTCTCGGCCCCATCTTGGAGGCGAGCGCCTATCTCTACATGTTGGTATTCGGCGCGTTCTTTTTCGGCGAGCGCGTCACGGCGCGAAAGCTCTTTGCGCTCGCGCTGATACTCGGCGGCATTGTTCTTTTTACAATCGCCGCGTAAGCGGGGACTGCCCCGTTTGCAAGAAGGAGGAAAGTGAGACCATGCAGGAAAAATACGATTATCTCCTGGTCGGTGCGGGACTCTATTCCGCGGTCTTTGCCCATGCGGCGGAGCGCGCCGGAAAGAGCTGCCTCGTGCTGGAAAAGCGCTCGCACATCGGCGGCAACATCCACTGTGACACAGTGGATGGCATAGAGGTGCACCGCTACGGCGCGCACATCTTCCACACCTCAAACCCCCAGGTCTGGAACTTTGTGAACCGCTTTGTGACCATGAACCGCTTCACGAATTCGCCGGTCGCAAACTACAAGGGGGAGATGTATAACCTTCCCTTCAACATGAACACCTTTGCGCGCATGTGGAACATACGCACGCCCGAAGAGGCCCTTGCCATTCTGAACGAGCAGCGCGCGGAGATTACGGGCGAGCCGAAAAACCTCGAGGAACAGGCGATTTCCCTGGTCGGACGGGATGTCTACGAAAAGCTCATCAAGGGCTACACGGAGAAGCAGTGGGGGCAGGCTTGCACGGAGCTTCCGGCCTTTATTATCCGCAGACTGCCGGTGCGCCTCACCTACGACAACAACTACTTTAACGACCGCTATCAGGGGATTCCGGAGGAGGGCTACGACACGCTGGTTCGAAAGCTCTTCGGCAAGGCGGAAATTCTCCTGAACACGGACTATCTCGCGGACAAGGCGGGCTGGAATGCGCGCGCAAAGACCGTGGTCTACACCGGGCCGATTGACGCTTATTTTGACTATGAGCTCGGCGCGCTCGAGTACCGCTCGCTCCGCTTCGAGACCGAGACCCTGGACACGGAGAACTACCAGGGCTGCGCGGTCGTAAATTACACGGAGCGGGAAATTCCCTACACACGCATTATCGAGCACAAGCACTTTGTCTTCGGCACGCAGCCGAAGACCGTGATCACCCGGGAGTACCCCGCGGACTGGAAGCCCGGCCTGGAGCCCTACTACCCGGTGAACAACGAGAAGAACCAGGCGCGCTATGCCCTGTACCGGGAGCGCGGCGAGCGCGAGCCGGTGATTTTCGGCGGACGCCTCGGCGAATACCGCTACTACGACATGGACAAGGTGATTGAGAGCGCAATGGAAAAGGCGCGCGCCTTGGGCCTTCCGGTGGGAGAAGAAGCATGATCATCACGAGAACCCCGTTTCGCATGTCCTTTTTCGGCGGCGGAACCGACATGCCCGAATTTTTCAGAGAGCACGGCGGCGCAGTGCTCTCGACTACCTTTGACAAGTACTGCTATGTCAATGTGCGCCACCTGCCGCCCTTTTTTGACTACAGCACGGAGCTCTCGTACTCGAAGCTGGAGCGCGTGACTCGGGTCGAAGATCTGGAGCACCCGGCAGTGCGGGAGGCCATGAAGTTCCTCGACATGCATGAGCTGCGCTTAACCTACGAGGCGGATCTCCCGGCGCGCTCGGGACTCGGCACGAGTTCCAGCTTTGCGGTCGGCATGTTAAATGCCTTCTATGCCCTGAAGGGCAAGTACGCGGACAAGAAGAAGCTCGCGGACGAGGCGATTTACTTAGAGCGCGAGCTCTGCCGGGAGGCGGGTGGCTGGCAGGACCAGATTGCGGCCTCCTTCGGCGGCCTCAATGTGATACGCTTTGACGCGGACGGCTACCGCGTGAGCCCGGTCATTGTGAGCGCGGAGCGAAAGCGCGCACTGAACGAGAATCTCATGCTCTTTTTCACGGGCTTTTCGCGCTTTTCCTCGGACATCCAGCAGGACACCAAGCGTGCCCTCTCGGATAAGACCGCGGTACTCCGGGAGATGGGGGCCATGGTCGACGAGGCGGAGAAGATATTGCTCCACAAGGAGAGCGACTTAAACGAGTTCGGTCGCATGCTCGACGCGAGCTGGGCGTTAAAGCGCGGTGTGAGCACAAAGATTTCGACGGATTCGATCGATCGCCTCTATGCGGACGCAAAAAAAGCCGGCGCGCTCGGCGGAAAACTTCTCGGCGCGGGCGGCGGCGGCTTTCTCTTGTTCTATGTGGAGAAGGACAAACAGGACGCGGTACATGCGGCGCTCTCGTCCCTCCTTCATGTGCCGTTCAGCTTTGAGAACGGCGGCACTGCGGTCATTTTCTATGAGCCGGAGAGCTATGTCGCAAAATAAAATACGGACGGCTTATTCTCAGCCGAGGGCCACATCGAGCGCCATCATGAGGGTAAAGCCGAGCGCGAAGGAGAGCACACCGATGTCGGAGTGCTCTCCTTCCGACATTTCGGGAATTAGTTCCTCGACGACCACGTAGAGCATGGCACCTGCCGCAAAGCTCAGGAGATAGGGCATGGCGGGAATCAAAAGTTCCGCTGCGGCAAACATGAGAAGGGCCGCAATCGGTTCCACGATGCCGGAGAGCAGGCCGTAGAGAAAGGCGCGGGGCTTCGTGCTGCCCGAAGAGAGCAGCGGAAGCGAGATGATGGCGCCTTCGGGGAAATTCTGAATCGCGATGCCGAGAGAGAGCGCGAGCGCGGCGCTTGCCGAGATGTGCGCGCTGCCGTTTAAGAAGCCGGCAAAGACGATGCCGACCGCCATACCTTCGGGGATGTTGTGAATGGTCACGGCGAGAAGCAGCATGGCTGTCTTTGAAATGCTACTCTTACGCCCTTCGGCCTTTTCCGCGTGGAGGTGAAGGTGGGGAATCAGCTTGTCGAGAAGCAATAAGAAGAGGGTGCCGATCCAGAGGCCGATGACGGCCGGGAGAAAGGCAAAGTGCCCGAGGCCGCTCTCCTCACTCTGCTCGAGCGCGGGAATCAGGAGGCTCCAGACAGAGGCCGCGACCATGACGCCCGCGGCAAAGCCGGTGAGAGCGCGCTGAATGTTGCGGCTCAGATTCTCCCGGAGAAAGAAGACGGCGCCGGCACCGAGGGTGGTACCGGCGAAGGGAATCAGTATCCCGATCAGACTTTGTTGCAACATGGCGGATGTCCTTTCAAATCAAAACATAGAAATAAAAACATAGAAATCAAAACAGACAGCAGGGTTCAGCGCACGCCGTCGTCCGGCAGCGGGGCAATGAGGAGGCGCAGAATGCGGAGCAGGAAAAAGAGACTCACAAAGAGACCCGCCCCCTCCGCGATGACAATGGACCACCAGACATTTCGAAGCTCTCCGGTCGCGGCGAGAAGATAGGCGGACGGGAGGAGAAACACCAGCTGACGGCCGATCGAAGCCGCCATGCTGTAAAAGCCCTTGCCGAGCGCCTGAAAGGCGGAACTCGTGGAAATCGAGAAGCCGACAAAGGGCAGGCAGAGACCTATGATGCGGAAGGCCGGAATGCCGAGGCGCAGCATCTCCTCCGAGGCATTGAAGAGTCGGAAAAAGAAGGCCGGCAGGAGTTCAAAGAGCAGCAGTCCCACAAACATGAAGCCGAGCGCAGTCAGGGTCGAAAAGCGCAGGGTGTGTTCAATGCGGCGCTTGTGTCCCGCGCCGTAGTTGTAGGCGAGTATGGGCACCGTGCCGTTGTTGAGGCCGAAGAGCGGCATGAAAATGAGACTCGAGACCTTGAAGTAGACACCGAGGATGGCGGTCGCGGTGGAACTGAAACCGATCAGAATCCGGTTCATCGAATAGACCATGAAGGAACTCAGCGCTTGCATGATGGTCGAGGGAATGCCGACCGCGAGGATGCGCTGAAGGAGCTCGGGGTGAAAGCCGAAGGAGGAGAGTTTCAGACTCACCTCCGGGTTTTTCCGCTGGTTTAAGTAAATCGCAAGCAGCGCGGAGAGGCACTGGCCGAGTACGGTTGCGAGGGCCGCACCGGCAATGCCGAGCTTCGGGAAGCCGAAGAGGCCGAAAATCAGCACGGGGTCCATGAGGATATTAAAGACCGCGCCGCAGAGTTGCGAAATCATAGAGAGCGTGGTGCGGCCGGTCGCCTGGAGAAAGCGCTCAAAGGTAATCTCCATGAAGATGCCGAGCGAGCCGCAGCAGACGATGCGCGTGTAGAGCACACCCTGGGAGAAGATGCTCGCATCGGCGGTCTGCGTGCGGAAAAAGGGGACGGCGAGAAAGATGCCGGTCAATACAAAGAGCAGGGTGAAGAAGAGCTCTAAAATTACACCGCTCGCCGCAATCCGATTGGCACGCTGCGGCTTTTTTTCGCCGAGTGCGCGGGATAGCTGGGAGTTGATGCCGACACCGATGCCCGTGCTGAAGGCAATCATCAGCGACTGCAGCGGAAAGGCAAGACTCACGGCCGCAAGCGCATCCTCGCCGATCATGGAGACGAAGACAGAGTCGACAATATTATAGAGGGCCTGGACAATCATGGAGATCATCATGGGGACGGACATCGAGAAGATAAGCTTTCCGACCGGCATGGTGCCCATCTTGTTCTCTTGCTGTCTGTTTGCCTGTGTTTCCATTGCAAAAACCTTCCTTTCCGTGGGATTAGAGTGCGAAATAGTCTATAGTTTAGCAGTATTGTAAGAATCGCGCAAGGCAGGAAAGCCGCAGGTATGCTATACTTCCCTTATCAAACGGAAGCGCCGCCTTGCGCGGCAAAACAACAGGAGGTTGCACATGGCAGAAGTTGTGGCACTCGGAGAAGTGTTGATTGATTTTGCGCAAAAATCCAAAGATGTGGAAGGCTATCCTACCATGGCGGCACATGCGGGCGGCGCGCCGGCCAATTTTCTCGCGGCGCTCCGCAATCTCGGACACAGCACGGCGATACTCGGAAAAGTCGGCGTGGATGCCTTCGGTGTCATGCTGCTCGGAACCCTGGAGCGCTGCGGCATAGACGTGAGCGGTCTCGTGCAGGACGAAGAGTGCTTTACGACCCTCGCTTTCGTTACCTTTAACCGAGAGGGTGACCGCGCCTTCAGTTTTGCGAGAAAGCCGGGCGCGGACACGCAGCTCCGCTTCGAGGAGATCAAACTCTCGCTGATCGACCAGGCCAAGGCCTTTCACTTCGGCACGCTCTCGCTGACCGATGAGCCGGTGCGCTCGGCGACGCGGGCGGCCGTGGCTTATGCAAAGGCGAAGGGCAAGCTCATCACCTGCGATCCGAATCTCCGCCTGCCGCTCTGGAAAGAGGTAGAGGATGCGAGACGGGAGATGCTCTGGGCACTCTCGCAGGCGGATATCGTAAAAATCAGCGACGAGGAGGTGGACTTCCTCTGGCACTGCACGCCGGAGGAGGGTGCGGAAAAACTTCTGAATGTCTACGGCGTGAAGCTTGCCATGGTGACGCTCGGGCCGAAGGGCTGTTATTTAAAGAGCCGGAGCGGTGCTTCCGCTTACTGCGCGGGACCGCAGGTCTCTCCGATCGACACGACGGGAGCCGGCGATATCTTCGGCGGCACCGCAGTCGCCCGCATCTTGGAGAGCGGCAAGGACGTGTTGGAGTTAAACGCCAAGGAGCTGAAGGAAATCGGCACCTTTGCCTCGACCGCGGCGAGTCTCTCGACCGAGCGCTCCGGCGGAATCGCGAGCATTCCGAGTCGCGAGGACATTGCGGCGCGCGTTGCGAGGCTGGAATAGCAATAAATCCTTAAACCCACTTGACTTATATGTTTTAAGGGCGTAAGATAGCCGCAGAGAACAGAGACGAAAGGAAGGCTTACGCATGTCTAAGATTTATACTTCTGCAGATCAGTTAATCGGCGGCACCCCGCTCTTGGAACTCACCCACATTGAGGCGAAGGAAGGCGTCAAGGCGCGCATCCTCGCAAAGCTCGAGTACCTGAATCCGGCGGGGTCGGTGAAGGACAGAATTGCCCGCGGCATGCTGGACGATGCCGAAGCGCGCGGCATCCTGACCAAGGATTCGGTCATCATTGAGCCGACCTCCGGAAATACCGGCATAGGCCTTGCCTCCGTTGCGGCGGCGCGCGGCTACCGCATCATCATCGTGATGCCGGACACCATGAGCGTGGAGCGGAGAAATCTCATGAAGGCCTACGGTGCGGAACTTGTGTTGACCGAGGGCGCGAAGGGCATGAAGGGTGCAATGGCGAAGGCCGAGGAGCTCGCAAAGGAGATTCCGCACAGCTTCATTCCGGGGCAGTTTGAGAATCCGGCAAACCCGGCGGCTCATGAGAAGACCACAGGTCCCGAGATCTGGGAGGACACGGACGGCGAGGTGGATTACTTTGTCTCCGGCGTCGGCACGGGCGGCACGCTGAGCGGTGTGGGGCGCTACCTCCGCAGCAAAAAACCGGGCGTCAAACTGATTGCCGTTGAGCCGGAGGCTTCTCCGGTGCTCTCGGGCGGACAGCCGGGCCCGCATAAGATTCAGGGACTCGGCGCAGGTTTTGTGCCGGACACTTTGGACAAGGATATTTATGACGAGATCATTCAGGTCTCGAATGAGGATGCCTTCCGTGTGGGGCGCGAAATCGGCAGAGCCGAGGGCGTGCTGACCGGAATCTCCTCCGGCGCGGCGCTGTGTGCGGCGCTTCAGCTCGCAAAGCGCAAGGAGGCCGAGGGAAAGACCATTGTGGTACTTCTGCCGGACTCCGGAGACCGCTATTTAAGCTCTCCGCTTTTCCAGGACTGAGCTTGCGGGAATTCACTGAAAGGAAAACGAGCCGTGTTGCATGTTTCGGGCAACACGGCTCGTTTTCCTTTTTGACACAGACGGCAAGCGCTTTGCTGCAAAAAAACGCCTCTGCGCACAGAAGGCGCAGAGGCGTGAGGGGGCAATATCGCTCAGATAATGTAGTCGTTGCCGGCAAGTT
>CAUVLB010000030.1:0-8422 GCA_963552595.1 uncultured Stomatobaculum sp.
GCCTAAAATACGCCGCGCGGGGATCCTTGTCCACCTCGACCGAAATCTCGTTGACGCGGGGAAGCGGGTGTAAAATAAACATGTCTTCTTTCGCGCTGCGCAGCTTCTCTTCGGTCAGAATATAGCTGTCCTTGAGTCGGATGTAGTCCTCCTCGTTGAAGAAGCGCTCCTTCTGTACGCGCGTCATATAGAGTATATCCAGTTCCGGCATGGCCTCCTCAAGACTGCCGACCTCGACAAAGGAAATCCGATTCTTTTCGAGGACGTCCTCCCGAATATAGCCGGGAATGCGGAGCTCCGGCGGAGAAATCAGCACGAAGCGGATGCCGGGATAGCGAATCAGGGAGTCAATCAGCGAGTGCACCGTGCGACCGAACTTTAAGTCACCGCAGAGTCCCACGGTCATGTTGTCAAGCCGCCCCTTCAACGCCTGAATGGTCATGAGGTCTGTCAAGGTCTGGGTGGGATGCTGGTGGCCGCCGTCGCCCGCGTTGATAATCGGTACGTCCGAAAACTCGCTTGCAACCATGGGAGCGCCTTCTTTGGGGTGACGCATGGCAATGATATCCGCATAGCAGGAGACAACGCGGACTGTATCTGCAACGCTCTCGCCCTTGCTCGCAGAGCTTGCGTCGGCAGACTGGAAGCCGAGAACGGAGCCGCCCAAATTCAGCATAGCTGCCTCAAAGGAAAGACGGGTCCGGGTACTGGGTTCATAGAAGAGAGTAGCGAGCTTCTTTCCCTCCATCACCTTTGCGTATGCAGGGCGATTTTTTTCGATGCGTCCCGCGAGCGCAAGCAGTTCTGCGGTTTCCTCAACGGAAAAATCCAAGGGTTTCAGCATATGTCTCATGGCTTGACAAACCTCCTTCCGATTGAAACGGTATGGTGTCGTCCCAATCATAAATTACAGACCCCGAAAAGTCCACGGCTCGCGAGCAATTCTTGAAGGAATTTGCGCCGAGTGTTATGATACAGGCGATGCATAACGCAGACAGGAAGGAGATTTTTTCATGGAAAAAAGTTCCCTTTATGAGGAGCTTCGGGGCAATCGTTACCCGGGCAGAGGAATTGTTCTCGGGAGAAGCGAGGACGGGAAAAAGGCAATGCTCGCCTATTTCATCATGGGGCGCAGCGAGAATTCGAGAAACCGTATCTTTTCCCGCACGGAGGACGGTATACGCACAGAGGCCTTCGATCCGGCGAAACTCTCCGATCCGTCACTGATTATCTATGCACCGGTGCGCCGTCTGGAAAACCGTCTGATCGTGAGCAACGGGGATCAGACCGACACCATCTATGATGGTCTTCAGCGCGGCCTTTCGCTCTCAGAGGCGCTCAGTGCACGTGAGTTTGAGCCGGATGCACCGAACTACACCCCGCGTATTTCCGGTATGCTGCACTTTGCGGACGGGGGCTTCTCCTATGAACTCAGCATCCTGAAGAGCGATCGCATGAATCCGGATCAGTGCCTCCGCTTTTACTTTCATTATGCAACGCCGCTCCCCGGTGAGGGTCATTTTATTCACACCTACATCGGTGACGGCAACCCGCTGCAGAGTTTCTGCGGCGAACCGAAGTGCATCGCCGTCAGTGACGAGCTCGATGCGTTTGCGGCAAAGATTTGGGATGCACTGGATCCGGAGAATAAAATATCCCTCTATGTCCGCGAAACGGATCTAACGGACGGAACAGGCAAAAACTATCGCGAAGTGCTCATCAACCGCAACGAAAAGAAGCAGGAGGCTTGACATGAGAGAGTTGACGCTCAAATACGGCTGCAATCCCAACCAGAAGCCGGCCAGAATTTTTATGCAGGAAGACAAGGAGCTTCCGGTCAAGGTACTCTCCGGAACTCCGGGCTACATCAATTTCCTGGATGCGCTGAACGGCTGGCAGCTGGTGCGCGAATTAAAAGAGGCGACCGGCCTTCCCGCCGCAACTTCGTTTAAGCATGTCTCTCCTGCGGGCGCTGCCTGCGGAAAGCCGCTCTCGGATACTCTGAAAAAAATCTACTGGGTCGAGGATGCCGGAGAACTGAGTCCGCTTGCCTGCGCTTACGCAAGGGCTCGCGGTGCCGATCGCATGTCGAGCTTCGGAGACTTTATTGCCCTTTCGGATGTCTGCGACGCGGATACCGCAGCTCTCATTAAGCGTGAGGTCTCAGACGGCGTGATTGCCCCCGGATATACGGAGGAAGCGCTTACCATACTCCGCGAAAAGAAGAAGGGCAAGTACAATGTGATTGAAATCGACCCCTCGTATCGTCCGGCGGAAACCGAGATAAAACAGGTTTTCGGGGTCAGTTTTGAACAGGGAAGAAACGGGCTGCCGCTCACGCGCGAACTCCTCGAAAACGTTGTGACCGAGGCAAAGGAAATCCCGGAGTCCGCGAAGACGGATTTGCTGATTGCGCTGATTACGCTCAAATACACGCAGAGCAATTCGGTCTGCTATGCGCTGGACGGACAGGCCATCGGCATCGGTGCGGGACAGCAGTCGCGCGTCCACTGCACACGTCTTGCAGGCCGGAAAGCCGACAACTGGTATCTGCGCCAGGCCCCCGAAGTCTTGGGGCTTCCCTTCCGCCCGGAAGTGAGCCGCGCGGAGCGAGACAACGCGATTGATGTCTACATCGGCGATGAGAGCGAAGATTTGTTACGCGACGGAAGCTGGGAGCGCGTGTTTACGGTTAAGCCCGCGCCCTTTACGCGGGAGGCAAAGCGCGCATGGCTCGACGGTCTTACCGGGGTTTCACTCGCTTCGGATGCTTTCTTCCCCTTCGGAGACAATATTGAGCGCGCAAGAAAGAGCGGTGTCTCTTACATCGCTGAGCCGGGCGGATCGATTCGGGATGACCAGGTCATTGATACCTGCAATCGCTACGGCATCGCGATGGCCTTCACCGGTATTCGTCTGTTCCACCACTGAGATACGAACACCAATTTAGTATACATATCGGAGAGAGGAGTCGTTTTATGGCGATTTTAGTGACCGGCGGTGCCGGCTTTATCGGCAGTCACACTTGCGTGGAGCTTTTGAATGCGGGCTATGAGGTTGTTGTCGTTGACAACCTCGTAAATTCCAGCAAGGAATCCCTGAACCGCGTGATGGAAATCACGGGAAAGAAACTGCGTTTTTACGAGTTGGATCTTTTGGACAAGAAGAATCTGGACCAGGTCTTTGCAAAGGAAGATATTGAGGCAGTCATTCACTTTGCGGGCCTCAAGGCAGTCGGCGAGTCGGTTTACAAGCCGCTCGAGTACTACCACAACAATATTACCGGTACCCTTGTGCTCTGTGAGTGCATGCGGAAGTACGGCGTGAAGAATATCGTCTTTTCCTCCAGCGCAACGGTCTACGGCAATCCTGCCTTTGTGCCGATCACCGAGGAGTGCCCGAAGGGAGAAGTCACCAATCCCTACGGAAGAACCAAGGCCATGCTCGAGCAGATTCTGACCGATCTTCACACCGCGGATGCGGATTGGAATGTCATGCTGCTTCGCTACTTTAACCCGATCGGCGCACACGAATCCGGACGCATGGGAGAGAACCCGAAGGGCGTGCCGAATAACCTGCTTCCCTACATCACCCAGGTCGCAATCGGAAAGCTGGTCTGCCTCGGCGTCTTCGGAAATGACTATGAGACCAAAGACGGCACCTGCATCCGCGACTACATCCACGTAGTGGATCTCGCGAAAGGCCATGTGAAGGCTCTCGAGAAGATGGTCAAGGATGCGCCGGAGGTCAGAATTTACAACCTCGGAACCGGGACCGGCTATTCGGTGCTCGATGTCATCACGGCGTTTGAGAAGGCAAATGATCTGAAAATCAATTATGTCTTCAAGGAGCGCCGCGCGGGCGATGTTCCGGCCTGCTATGCGGATCCCGCGAAGGCGGAACGCGAGCTCGGCTGGAAGACGGAGAAGACGCTCGAAGAGATGTGCCGCGACTCCTGGAGATGGCAGAAAAACAATCCGAACGGCTATGAGGACACCGGACTCACAATCCGTAAGAAGGGAGAACTGCGTTAATCCGAAAACGCAGCTATGCCGAAAGAAGCTGTCGACTTACAGATTCAACTGTAAGCCGACAGCTTCTTTGCGTTAACAGGCGCTGTAGTAGTTGGCGGAAAGCTGCTCCACATAGCCCTCGAGCTCCAGCTTTAAAAGACTGCGCATGACAGTACCGATATCGTAGCCGCTGCGCTGTAAGAGGCGATTTAAAAAGCAGGGTTCCTCTTGAATGAGGCGGTAAAGCGCACTTTCCTCCGGAGATAGTTTTTCCGGTGAGCGCACACGAGGCTCCAACATACAGCGCAAACGCAGTCCCAGGTAGTCAACGATATCCTGCGGGCTTTGGAGTAAGTTGGCCCCGTTTTGAATAAAGACGTGGCAGCCGCGGCTCAGTGGGTCGGTAATACGACCCGGCAGACAGAAAATTTCCTTGCCCTGTTCCAGTGCAGCTCCTACCGTGATGGAACTGCCGCTCTGCTGTTCCCGCGCTTCCAGGACACAGAGGCAGTCCCCCAGAGCGGCTATGAGTCGATTGCGATCGGGAAAGTGCCAGGCGCGGGACAGCTCGTCCGGCGGAAACTCACTCAGAATTCCGTTTCCGTCCTCACATAGCCTCGAAAAAAGCGCATAGTTTTCCTTGGGATAGCAGATATTTACACCGCAGCCGAGAACCGCATAGCTCTTGCCGCCGGCTGTCAGAGCAGCTTCTCCGGCGCGGCTGTCTATCCCAGCTGCGAGCCCACTCACGATGGCTATCCCCTTTGCGGCGAGCTCCGAAGCGATAAAATCCGCCATGCGAAGACCATAGGAACTTGCACTTCGGCTCCCGATGACCGATACGGTCGGCGTGTATTCCGAAGGTAACTCACCTTTTACGTATAGCCAGAGCGGCGGATCCGAAAGCGTTTGAAAGCGTGAGGGCCAATCCGCATCCTCGGAAGTAAGAAAGCGGATGCGGCGCAGGGTAAGGGCTTCCTCAATGCGCCTCAGCTCCTCGGCGACCGCGGCAGGAGAAGATGCAAGCCGAGAGAGCTTATCCCGCATGCCCGCAGGATAGCTGTCCGGATGCTCGGAGGGGAGCGTAAATAAATCTTCGACGGAAAATACATCAGCCGGAAGTTTTCGCACTTCTCCCCGCGTAAAACGAAGCGCATAGGAGAGATATAGATAGAGAGCTCGCTGTTTCATATCAATTTCGCCTCTTCGGATATGCGGGATGCAGGGTTTGACGCGCCAATTTGGAGATGCTACCCCAGTACTTTTCCTCCGGGGAGCGGTAGGCAAGCGCCTCGGCAAGATGGGAGCGCTGAATCTCGGGTGATCCGTCAAAGTCTGCGGCTGTCCGTGCGACTTTCAGAAGTTTATGCAAGGCGCGCGCCGACATGGATCCTGAGTTATACAGCGCCTCCAGGAATTCCGAGTCCTCTTTGCAAAGCGAACAGTGCGCTTCGATTTGCGCGGGTGTCATTTCCGCATTGAAATGAATGCCGCTCCCCTGAAAGCGACGCTCCTGAATAGCGCGCACGCGCTCCACCGCTCGCTGCATGGCCGGGTTTTCTCTCGGGCGCTCCTTGCGCTGCAGAGCGGAAAACGGAACAGCCTCGGTCTCGGCGCAGAGGTCGATGCGGTCAAGTAAGGGTTTTGATATATGGCTCAGATAGGTTCTTACCTGAGCTTCCGTGCAGCGACAGCGATTGCGATCCGGCCAGAAACCGCATTTACAAGGGTTCATGGCACAGACAAGCTGGAAATTGGCGGGAAAGCTAAAGTTTCCGCTGACGCGACTTATGTGCACCAGATGTTCTTCCAGCGGCTGTCGCAAAATTTCGAGCGTCGCCGCATGGTACTCCGGGAGCTCGTCTAAGAAGAGGACCCCCTCATGCGCAAGACTGATTTCCCCGGGGCGCGGCTTTTGACCGCCGCCCGAGAGTGCAAGGCCGGTCACTGTGTGGTGGGGGGAGCGATAAGGGCGCTTGGTCATCAGAGGTTTGTCTGACGGGAGGAGGCCGCTGATGCTGTAAATTTCCGAGACACTGAGCCTCTCCTCTCGGCTCATGGCAGGCAGTATGTGCGGAAGCCTTGCGGCAATCATGCTTTTTCCGGTGCCGGCAGGGCCGATATACAGGATGTTGTGCCGCCCGCCTGCGGCGAGCAGAGTGGCGCGCTTCACAAGTTCCTGACCGGCGAGATCCGAAAAATCAGGTGCATCCTCCGCAGAGAGACTGCTTTCCTCATATACGGCAGGCGCGGGTAGGGCTTTCTTTCCCCGCAGCAGTTCAACGAGCTCGGAAAGTGTGGAGACTCCGTAGCAGTCGATACCGCCGATTACACTGCCCTCGCGCAGGTTTTCAAGTGGTAAAAAACAGCGCTTGAGCCCTGCCGCTTCGGCGCAGCGAACCATGGAGAGCACACCGCGCACCGGAAGAATTTCTCCGCTGAGCGAAAGCTCTCCGGCAAACAAGGTATCCGTGAGAAGCTGCTCCGGCAGTTGGCCATAGGCTGCGAGCAGAGCGACAGCAATCGGAACATCATAGGCGCAGCCCTCTTTTCTGAGCTCTGCAGGACTCAGATTCAGCGTAACACGGCGCGGTTCCAGCCTAAAGCCGCTGTTTCCGAGTGCGGTACGAACACGATCCGCCGCCTCCCGTACCGAAGCCGCCAGAGAACCGATGAAGGTAATGGTGGGAAAACCTTGTTCGACATCCGCCTCGCAGCGGACCAGAACACCACGGGTGCCGATGAGACCGGCAGCATAGATTTTTTTAAGCATAGTTGCCCCCGAACATGAGATAAGTTGAGATGAGATAAAAAGGAATTGTGTATGAATCGGGCAAGCCCTGCATAGGCTGCCGATACGAGAGGGGAAAACAAAGAGGTATATCCGTAAAAGACAGGGGTGAATGGACACATGAATCATTGTCGCGGAAAGGCAGAGCGTTGGGAGCGGGGCGGTACGAAACAGGACAGGAAACGAGAACTTAGAAACCGGAATCAGAACTGAAGTTGAGAATTGATATTGTAGAGAGATGTGTGACAAAACTCTGCATTTTGTTATCTATACTTATTTTATCAAAGTGTTCCCGAAGCGGCAAGGTTTGACTTGTTCTTTCCGGAGACGTATAATAAACTGATTATCAAATTATTAATGGCAGAAACGGAAGGAATTGCTGTGGCAGAAAAAATAGAGAGAGGTCTGCTTGTCGTAATCTCCGGATTTTCCGGTGCGGGCAAGGGAACTTTGATACGGGAGCTCACGCATCAATATCCCAATTATCGCCTCTCGGTGTCGGCGACGACCAGAGCACCGCGTGCGGGAGAAGAAGACGGCAAAGATTATTTTTTTGTGAGTCGAGAGCGCTTTGAAGAGATGATTGCACAGCGGGAATTGATTGAATATGCATCCTACGTGGGCAATTATTACGGAACCCCGAAGGCCTATGTCGAGGAAATGTTGGCAGCGGGACATGATGTCATACTCGAAATCGAAATCCAGGGGGCGCTCAAGGTAAAGGATATTTTTCCGGAGGCGGTTTTTGTCTTTGTCGCACCGCCGGACGCGAAAACGCTGGAGCAAAGACTCACCGGACGCGGGACGGAGAGCGAGGAACAGGTGCGCGCTCGTTTAAAGCGGGCGGCAGAGGAAAGTCGCTGGATGTCGGACTATGAATATCTTCTGGTCAATGACAATCTTGGGACTACCGTTGAAAACCTGCATGCGCTTCTCAGGAGTCAACATTTCTGCATGTACCGCCACAGCGAATTTACGGAAGAACTCAGCGCCGCATTAAACCGCTTTTATTCAGAGGAGGAAAAATAAATGTTACATCCGTCTTATACAGAGATCATCGATGCCGTCAATAGTGAGGTTGAGCCGGGCGAACAGCCGGTTGTGCAGAGCCGCTATTCCATAGTGATTGCTACGGCGAAAAGAGCGAGACAACTGATCGCCGGCGAGATTGCGGAAGTCCCGGATTATAAGAAGAAGCCGCTTTCGGTTGCGATTGAGGAGCTTCACAAGGGCAAGGTAAAAATTGTCTCCGAGGATGAAGAAGAGATTGTAGCAGCAGGCACGGCAGAGCAGGAACAGGAAGAAGAATGAAAATATGCATGATCTCTCTGGGCTGCGATAAAAATCTCGTAGACTCGGAGATGATGCTCGGTTATCTGAAACGTGAGGATGTCACTCTCACGGATGAACAGGCGGAAGCGGATGTCATCATCGTGAATACCTGCGCATTTATTCTCGATGCGAAGGATGAGAGCATACAGACCATGCTCACAGCCGCGCAATACAAGGAAGAGGGCAATTTAAAGGCGCTCATTATGGCGGGCTGTATGGCGGAACGCTATAAAGACGAAGTCCTTCGCGAAATCCCGGAAATTGACGCTGTGGTCGGTACCTCCGC
>CAUVLB010000031.1:0-8335 GCA_963552595.1 uncultured Stomatobaculum sp.
TCAACAACACCACCCTTGATCTCGAGCTTCGGTGCGGTATTCGCGAACTTCGCAATCAGTCTTGCAGCAACCGTAGCGTCGTCCTTGCTGACTGCAAGCGCTGTCGGTCCCTCCAGATAAGCGTCGAACTTCTCGAATTCCGTGCCCTTTGCAGCGATGCGGACCATGGTATTCTTGTAGACCTTGTAGACAACGCCGGCTTCTCTCAGCTGCTTTCTGAGCTGGGTGTCCTGCTCGACCGTGAGGCCGCGGTAGTCAACGACCACTGCAGAGCTTGCACCGTCTAAGAGCGCAGCGATTTCCTTCACGACCGGCTGCTTCTGGTCGATCTTAGAATCTCTCATCTCGTTTCCTCCTTCTTCCGTACTTGCAAAACAAAAGAACTCGCCTGCCGCAGGACAGACGAGTTCGATACATTCACAAATGTGAGCATCCTCCTCGGCGGACAATTTTCCTTACGCCATTGGCGTCCGCTGTCTTCGGCAAGATTATTCTAACTGTTAAAAGCTAACACGGAATCAGCTTTTTGTCAAGTTCTTAGTTTGCAAGCTTCGCGGTGTTGAGCTTCACGCCCGGGCCCATGGTGCTCGTGAGCACAGCGCTCTTCATGTAAGCGCCCTTCAGGGACGACGGCTTCGCCTTGTTCAGCGCATCCAGCAGCGCCTGAAGGTTCTCTCTCAGCTGCTCCTCGGAGAAGGAAGCCTTGCCGATCGGGCAGTGGATGATGTTGGTCTTGTCCAGACGGTACTCAACCTTACCTGCCTTGATGTCAGCGATTGCCTTTGTGAGATCCATCGTGACCGTACCGGACTTCGGGTTCGGCATGAGACCCTTCGGTCCGAGCACCTTACCCAAACGACCGACAACACCCATCATGTCCGGGGTTGCGACGACGACGTCGAAATCGAGCCAGCCCTCGTTCTGGATCTTCGGGATCAGCTCCTGGCCGCCGACAAAGTCAGCGCCTGCTGCCTTAGCCTCATCCTCCTTCGGTCCCTTTGCGAACACGAGGATGCGAACCGTCTTACCGGTGCCGTGCGGGAGAACAACCGCGCCGCGGATCTGCTGATCTGCGTGGCGGCCGTCTGCACCCGTGCGAACGTGCAACTCAACGGTCTCGTCAAACTTTGCGTTAGCGGTCTTCTTGATGACGCCAACTGCATCTGCAACATCATAGTACTGGCTGCGGTCAATCAGCTTCGCTGCCTCAGTATATCTCTTTCCGTGCTTCATGGTCTCATCTCCCTCCCATTAGTCCTCGACAACAATGCCCATGGAGCGGGCTGTGCCGGCAATCATGCTCATCGCGGTCTCAACGCTAGCCGCATTGAGGTCGGGCATCTTCAACTCAGCGATCTTTCTGACCTCGTCCTTCGAGATGGTTGCGACCTTTGCCTTGTTCGGAACGCCGGAAGCCTTCTGCAGCTTGCAAGCCTTCTTCAGAAGCACTGCTGCCGGCGGGGTCTTGGTGATGAAGCTGAAGCTTCTGTCTGCGTAGACAGTGATGACAACGGGGATGATGAGATCACCCTTGTCTGCAGTTCTTGCGTTGAACTGCTTCGTGAACTCAACAATGTTCACACCGTGCTGGCCAAGAGCCGGACCTACGGGTGGAGCCGGGGTCGCCTTGCCTGCCGGAATCTGCAACTTAATGTAGCCTGTAACTTTTTTCGCCATAATGGCACCTCCTTGTGGTCATGACGGGGCTCATGCCCCTTCCACGCAACTTCCCCTTTGAGGGAAATTACAACTTCTTTACTTGGGTGAACTCGAACTCCACCGGCGTCTCTCTGCCGAACATATCGATGGGCAGGGTCACGGTTCTCTTCTTCTCGTTGATTGCCGCCACCTTGCCGACCGCGTCCTTCCAAGGACCGCTGACGACGGTGACCGTGTCGCCGAGCGCAAAGTCCAGAATGACCTCACGCACCGCAGGCTGCTCTCCGCCGCCAAAGCCGAGCTTTCTCATCTCCTCTTCGGAGAGCGGCACCGGTTTGGATCCCGGCCCCACGAAGCCCGTGACACCTCTCGTATTGCGGACAACATACCAGGTCTCATCGTTCATAATCATGCGAATCAGGACATAGCCGGGGAACATCTTGCGCTCAATCGTCTTTTCGACGTTGTTCTTGAGTTCCGTGACCGGCTGGGTCGGAACGGAAACTTCCAGAATCTGATCCTGTAAGTTTCGGTTCTCCACAGACTTCTCGATGTCTACCTTCACCTTGTTCTCGTATCCCGAATAGGTATGGACAACATACCAATTTGCTTCAGCCATGCGCTCTCCCACTTCTTACTGAAATACGCGTGTCAGTCCCAACCGGAAAGCCCAGTCAAGAGCGGCAATAATCGCGCCCAGCACAAGGGAAACTGCAACGACCGCAGCGGTCTGCTTCGCAAGCAATTCCTGCGTCGGCCAGACAATCTTTCTGAATTCGGCTTTCAGGCCATCCACAAATCCCTTTTTCTCGGAATTTGCCTTGTTATTCTCAGCCATCTTGCTTCCTTTCTCAAAGATTTACTTTGTCTCTTTGTGCGTTGTGTGCGTCTTGCAGAATCTGCAATACTTCTTCACTTCCATACGATCCGGATGGGTCTTATTATCCTTCGTCGTATTGTAGTTGCGCTGCTTGCAGTCCGTGCACGCAAGGGTAATTCTAGTACGCATGGTCTCCACCTCCCATTTAGATTTGCCGATTGAAGTCAAAAAAAAAAGACCTCTCATCTTTTATCGCAGTGTCACTATAGCGCATCCCGGGGGCGCTGTCAAGGCGCCCCCCACAAGAAAACACGCATTTTCTCTACTCTTCCGGCACGATACAGAGGCAGACACAAATAAGTTTCTCTACCCCGGCCGCCCGCAGTACCCGGGAGCAGGCCTCGAGCGTACTGCCTGTCGTATAGATATCGTCGACCAAAATGACGCGGCGTATCTTTCGCTCCCGTATGCGTTCCGCTTCCGCCCGAAAGGCGGCTGTCAGATTGCGGATTCTCGCATCCGCCCCGAGGCTCTTCTGTGCGACGGTCTTCTTTTCGCGGAGCAGCACATCCGTGTAGAGCGGAAGCTCGATTTCCCGCGCAAGTTCCAGGGCGAGCTCTTCGGCCTGATTAAAGCCCCTTGCCCGCCTCCGCGCGCTGTGCAGCGGAACCGGCAGCAGGCAGTCCGCCCCAAAGCGGCAGAGCTCCTCCGAAAACCTGAGCGCCAGCAGATGCCCGAGCGGCGCAAGGTACTCTTTTTTATGGTAGTATTTGACCGCCGCCATCGCACGGCGCATTTTGTCATCGTAAAAGAGCAGGGCAAGATTCCTCTCAAAATGCCGCTCTCTGGTCTCACAGGAATGGCAGTAGCGCGACGCTTCCTCGTCTATGCTGCGCCCGCACTTCATACAGCGGGGTTCGCGCACAAAATCGAGCTGCTTCACACAGGGCGGACAGATTCGCTGCCCCTTCGGCATGACAATTTCGCCGCAGACCGGACAGCGCCGCGGAAACAAGAGGGAGAGCACCGCTTCTTTGACGCGCTCTCCGAATATCCCGCTCACACTTCCTCCCGCGCCGTAAGCTCTCGCAATCTCGCGGCCAGACCCGTGTAGCGTCCCAATTCTTTTGTATTGCCGACCATCTCATAGAAATACGAAGGTTCCCCGATCAACACCACACACTTCTTCGCGCGAGTCACGGCAGTGTAAATCAAATTCCGCGTGCGCAGCATCCTCGGACCGCTAAAGACCGGAATCACGACCGCCGGGTACTCGCTGCCCTGCGACTTGTGTATCGTGACCGCATAGGCGAGTTCCAGCTCTTCGACATCCGCAAAGCCGTACTCGACCTCTCTCTCCTCGTCGAAGCGAACGGTCAAAGTCTCGGTAAAGCGGTTGATGTCGATTAAGAGACCCACATCGCCGTTGTACACACCGCGCTGGTAATTGTTCTTAATCTGCATGAGTTTGTCGCCGACACGAAACAGTGCATGGGCAAACTCTCGCTCCGCCTTCCCCGCGCCCGGCGGATTCAGCTTTGCCTGCAATACGGGATTCAGCCCCGCGACACCGAGCGCACCGCGACGCACCGGGGTGAGCAGCTGTATGCTCTTTGCCTCCGCCCCGACATAGGCAGGCAGTTTTTCGGTGAGCAGACGCAGCATGGTCTCAATAACGCCCTCCACCGTATTCTGACGAATAAAGAGAAAGTCCTTGCTCCGCTTCCCGAGGTCGATTGCCTCCTCGTTCATCATCTTGTGCGCGTTCACCACGATATCGGACTCGGCCGCCTGGCGGTAAATCTGCGTGAGCTGTACGACCGGCAGGCAGCCGGAGTCGATTAGGTCGCGGAGCACATTGCCCGCGCCGACACTGGGCAACTGGTTGCTGTCGCCGACCAGAATCAGGTGGGTGCCCACCGGCACCGCGCTGAGCAGTGCGTGGAAAAGCCTCAAATCGACCATGCTCATCTCGTCTATGATGATGCAGTCCGCCTCAAGCGGCTGCTCTTTGTTGCGCTCAAAGCGAACGCTGCTCCAGTTCTCCTTGCCGTTCTCGCCTTCGTTCTGTTCGCTCGGCGCCCCCGAGACTTCGAGCAGGCGGTGTATGGTCTTTGCTTCCCGCCCGGTCGCCTCGGTCATGCGAGCCGCCGCGCGCCCGGTCGGCGCCGCGAGCAGAATCTCCGCCCCCTCCGCCTCAAAGCAGCGGATAATCGCATTGATGGTCGTTGTCTTACCGGTGCCGGGACCTCCCGTGATGATGAGGAGCCCCGACTGCACCGCCGCGAGCACGGCGTTCCGCTGGGTATCATCGAGTACAAAGCCGACCTCCTCTTCCTCGAGAAGGGCCAGCTCTTCGGCCGCCCGCTCACTCGGCCGCGCCTCCCTGAGATCGAGTTCTCTCAGCATCGCGGCGACGTGCAGTTCCATGCGGTCGTAATTGGCGAGATAGACTCTGCAATCCTCATTTTCCTCGCCCGTGCGCCGCAGCACCACGCGCTTTTCCATCTGGAGTTCTGCGAGCAGCTCTTTCAAGTTTTCGGGCTCCAACTGCAAGAGCTTCGCAAGTCTGTCGTGGAGCTCGGACTCCGGCAGATAACAGTGTCCCTCCTGCACGGCGAGGCGCAACACATAGAGGGCACCGCTCCGGATGCGGGTCTCCGAGTCCGCACGAACGCCCATGCGCCGCGCAATCTCATCCGCGGTCCGGAAGCCCACACCGCTCAAATCGTCCGCAATTCGATAGGGATTTTCGCGAAGCAAGGTGTAGACCTCGTCCCCGTAGCGCCGGTAAATCTTGACGGCAAGATTCATGCTTATGCCGTAGCCGGAGAGAAAGAGCATGGCGCGTCGCAGTTCCCGCTTCTCCTCAATCTGCCCGGCGATTTCCATCGCGAGGCGCTCGCTGATGCCCTTCACCTCCGCAAGACGCTCGGGTTCTTCCTCGAGAATGCGGAGCGTGTCATTCTTAAACTTTTTGACAATGCGCTTTGCGAGGGCCTCGCCTACCCCTTTGACAGCGCCGGAGGACAGGTAGCGCTGTACGCTCGCGCTGTCCTCCGGCGTCTTAATTTCGTATGTCTCGACCGCCAGCTGTTCGCCGTAGGTCGGGTGAAGCTGAAAATGCCCTTCCGCTGTGATGTACTCCCCCTCCGAAATCATCGGAAAGGTTCCGACCAGCACATAATCCTCGCCGCCGCTCTCCACGCTGAGAATCGCATAGCCGTTCTCCTCGTTTCGGTACTTGATTTTCTCGACAAAGCCGCTCAGCGAGTCCATGCGATCAATACTCCTTCTTTGCGTCCGTGCTGTCGCCGTTTGCGTACTCGATGTACTTTCCGGTTCCGATTGCGACTGCCGTGAGCGGTGCCTCGGCAATCATGGTCGTGATGCCCGTCTTCTCCTGGCAAAGCTGATCGAGGCCGTAAATCAGGGAGCCGCCTCCCGTAAAGACGATACCGCGGTCATAGATATCCGCCGCAAGCTCCGGCGGGGTGCGCTCGAGCACGTTGTGCACGGCGTCGACAATCTGCATTGCCGGCTCCTGCAGCGCTTCCAGGGTCTCATCCGAGGTGACAACGATGGTCTTCGGAAGTCCGGTGACCAAGTTCCGGCCGCGCACTTCCATGGTCAGCATTTCGGGGCGACGATAAGCCGCACCGATCTGGATCTTGATATCCTCACCGGTTCTCTCACCGATCAGGAGATTGTGCTTCTTTCTCATGTAGCGGACCACCGCCTCGTCGAAGTCATCGCCCGCGACCTTAATCGAGGTCGAAACAACGGGGCCGCCGAGGGAGATGACAGCGATGTCCGTGGTGCCGCCGCCGATGTCGACGATCATATTTCCGCAGGCCTTCGAAATGTCAATGCCCGCACCGATTGCCGCAGCGACCGGCTCCTCAATGATTGTGACTTCCTTTGCGCCCGCCTGGTAGGTCGCATCCTCCACGGCCTTTCTCTCGACCTCGGTCGCGCCGGAGGGAATGCAGACCGCAATGCGGGGACGGAGCAGGGTCTTCTTGCCGACCGCCTTGTTGATAAAGTACTTAAGCATCTTTTCGGTCACGGTGTAATCCGAGATGACACCGTGGCGGAGCGGACGAATTGCAATGATATTGCCCGGCGTACGACCGATCATGAGACGTGCCTCCTCACCGATGGCGAGAATGCGGTTGGTGTCGCGGTCAATCGCAACGACACTCGGCTCCTTTAAAACAACACCCTTGCCCTTGATGTAAACCAGGATACTCGCGGTTCCAAGGTCGATTCCGATATCATTTGAACTCATTCCAAACATATTAAACATGAAAACCCTCCGGACAGTATAAAAAGAGAGCTCTCGCCCTCACAACCTCTTGTCATTGTTTGGATTTCATTATATCCAAAAGTATTGCGCAATAAAAGCCTTTTCCCGAGAAAGCGCTTTTAAATTGTCTTAATGACTTCGACGGTCATTATTCAGAAACTTTATCCTTTTTTTAGAGGCGCGCCACAATTTCGACACAGATCTCGGGTATGATGTATTTGTCATCAGGAAGATGACAGCAATGCCCGGGTTTCAGTCAACTGAGACCGCAAAGCTTTTTCATACTCATACCGGGCGGCTACCCCCGCCCGGCCCCCCTAACAAGCTCCTGATCTGAGATCCCCCCTCTTATGATCATTTGCATAGAATCGCAGTACCAAAAAAAGCATCCGACTCGCAGCGGGTGCTTTTTTCTTTTCAGTCTCTCCCGTTTTCATGCGCTACGCGGCGAGACTCTGTCTACTTTATTCTTTTTTTAGAGGCGCGCCACAATTTTGACACAGATCTTGGGTATGATGTAATTGTCATCAGAAAGATGACAGACAATCCTGATCTGAGATCCCCCTCTTACGATCGTTTGCATAGAATCGCAGTACAAAAAAAGCACCCGTCTCGCAGCGGATGCTTTTTTTGTTCTTTCCTTTGTTTCCCTGCGTCAGTTCTCGCTGCGGCGGAAACCGAAGGCTGCGCTGTCCAAGAGGCGGCGTCCTCCCGAAACAGAGTAATACCAGAGTTCCTTTGTGTCGCCGTAACCGGAGAGCAGGGTCACGCTTCCGTCCGACTTAACCTCGTAATCGCTTACGCCGTAAAAGAGCTCTTCGCCCGTCTCGCTGTCAGTTCCGTCCCAGCGGACCAGCGTCCCCTGCTTGCCCTCGCCGACCGAGAGCGCGTCCTTTAAGTAGTAGAGGGCACTGCCGTTCTCATTCACAAGCTGATAGCTCGCGACGCGCTCCGCCAAGGTTTCCCCGTTCACCACGAGGCTCGCATAGTTCTCATTCGGCTGCTCCGCACCGGCAAACACCACGCCGCCCTGCGCATTCGAGATGCCGCTCACATCCCGAAAAAGCGCTTCCTCGCGCTCCATCCCCTCCGCGCCGTAGCGCTTCTCAAACACCGTGCCGAGATGAGACTCTTGTTCCTCCCTCGCATCGGGCTGAAAGAGCACATAGTAGAACCTATCTTCGCTCGCATCAAAGGCAAGATCCAGTAAGCCCTGGTCCGTGAGATGCAGACCGGTATTCAGCGCCCTGTCATCCCTAAGAAGGTAAATCGAATAGGAATTGCCGCCGCCTTGCCAGACCAGTGCACGGTCTCCCTGCGCGCGGTCGGTGTAGACCGAACTCAAGCGGGACACATTATTTAAGAGCGTGTGGCTCGTGTTTCCGTCAAAGTAGCAGAGCACCTTGCCCTGCGCCGGCGAGAGACCGTTGACCGCAGTCTGCGGCTGCACAATCGACGCCTCCTCTTCCGAACCCTCTTCCTCAGGCTGTGTCGGCTCCTCGCTCCGTGTCTCGCGTGTATCTGCCTGCTCTTTGCTCAGATTCTCC
>CAUVLB010000032.1:0-8299 GCA_963552595.1 uncultured Stomatobaculum sp.
CCTATTCTATGCGGGAGCTCCTCGTTCCCGTATTCCGGAAGGGCGAATGCGTCTATGAGTCCCCGACGGTCATGGAGATTCAGAAGCGCTGCAAAGAAGAGCTCAATACGCTCTGGGAGGAGTCGAAGCGCTTTGAGTACCCGCATCAGACCTACGTGGACCTCTCCCGTAAGCTCTGGAATCTCAAGAATAACTTACTGGACCGGTATCAGACAGGAGCAACGGAACAAGCATGATTCAGGATATATTGCCGCACCGCTACGATGTGAGCTATCACCCGGAGAGAACGCCCGAGCGGCGTTCTTTCCTTCTTTTGGTCTCGCGGGAGGGCGTGCTCTTTGCGGAGCGCGACGGTGCCTTTACGCTCCCGCGTTTTTCCGATTTTGAGACGGAAGCGCTTTCCTTTAGCGCCCTCTGTCAGAAGGCACGCTATCTCTTTGCGATCGATCTGGACTACTATTTTCTCCTGCCGCCCTCGGCGCTGCCGGCGGGAAAACTCGGCGAAGGATATCGCTTCCTCGGGCCCACGGAGCTCCGCGACTTAAAGCCCCAGCACTTTGCCTTTGCGGCCATCACTTCCACGCAGCTGTACCGCTTTTACGACCAGCGGAAGTTCTGCGGTCGCTGCGGCGAAAAAATGACGCACGCCGAGGAGGAGCGCGCCATGTGCTGCAAGCACTGCGGCCTCATTGAGTACCCGAAGATAAGTCCCGCTGTCATTGTCGCAGTGAAGAACGGCGACCGCCTCCTCCTGACCCGCTACGCAAAAAACGCCTCCGACTATCGCCGGAAGGCGTTGGTTGCAGGCTTTGTGGAAGTCGGGGAGACCCCGGAACAGGCGGTTGCGCGCGAGGTCATGGAGGAGACCGGACTGAAGGTCAAGAACATACGTCCCTTTGCCGTACAGCCCTGGTCTTTCTCCGACTCGCTGATGCTCGCCTATACAGCGGAGCTCGACGGCTCCGACCGCATACGGCTCGATGAACGCGAGCTCTGCGAGGCCTCCTTTGTGCCGCGGGAAGAAATTCCCGACAATCCGAGTTCGGCGAGTGTCGCCAATGAGCTCATGCAACGCTTCCGCCGCGGCGAGCTCTGAGCGCTTATTCGACGCGCTCCGGAATGACGCCGTCCCGGTAGGCGGTGAGCAGCTCATTCAGATCTTCGATCTGCGCTGCGAGCCGCTTGCCGATGTCGCTGTCTCCGACCATCACGCGGTAAGGCTCAATCTCAAACTGGTTCGCGCGGGATTCAATGTCAATATTCTCGCTGAGCACGCGTTCCACCGACTCAAAGGGCATGTGACTCTTGATGCGCATGCCGTGGGAGTTGTAAATCAGGGTGTAGCCCGCAATGCCCGTGGTCTTATGATAGGCGCGCGAGAAACCGCCGTCGATCACGATGAGCTTGCCGCCCGCCTTGATCGGGATTTCGCCGTCCGAGACGTGCACCGGCGTGTGCCCGTTGATGATGTGGGAGAGGTCGGACTTTAAGCCGAATTCCCGCAGTATCATGCGACTTGTCGCCTCGGAATCGAGATAGAGATAATAGGGATCCTGCGGCTCCTTCCAGCTCGATTTGTCGTCCAGATAGCTGCGCTCGAAGGTCTTCACGACGCGACCGCACATGGGCGATTTCGGACCGCCCCAGAGATAGAACATAAAGTCCACATAGCGCGCTTCGCCGGTATTATAGGCGAGGCGCGCCGCTTTTTCGCAGAACTCAAAGTAGCTCTTGCCCCGCATGAACTGCCCGAAGAAATTGACCTCCGCCATCTGTCCGTCCTCGTTGAGCGGTACGCAGCCGTGGAATAAGAGGTTGTCGTTCATCTTCAGGTAGACGCCGCCCACCGCGTAGAGGAACTCGATGTGGCGGCGAAGCTGCGGACTCTGGCAGAAGGAGTGCTTTAAGTCATCCATGACCTCCCGCTCTTCCTGCGTCAACTGATAGGGATTGCTCCAGTCCACGGTCGGGAACTCCATGGTGTTCATCGCATACTCGACGCCTTCTATCGTGACAGTACCCTTCTCTGCGTTCACCTTGTCCAGCAGGAGTCTATCCTGCATCTCGAACTCCGGATGGCGGCGTATCAATTCGCCCTCGGCCTTGAACATGATCACATTGATGGCCTTCACCATGGCCTTTGCCGGGGTACCCTCGTAGTACTTCTCGGCAAAGAGCTGGAGGCGGCGCAGGGAGACGCCGTAGCCGCTCTCCAGGATGCGGATGTTGTTGTAGCGCACGTTGTTGCGCACCACATTCGCAATGCAGGCCTCGTTGCCCGCGGCAGCGCCCATCCAGAGCACATCGTGGTTGCCCCACTGGATGTCAAGCGAGTGGTAGTCCATGAGCAGCTCTATGATCTTATCCGCATCCGCACCGCGGTCAAAGAGGTCACCGACAATGTGCAGGTGATCCACCGCGAGGCGCTTAATGAGCGATGACAGCGCGATGATGAATTCGTCTCCGTTCTGGATGCCGACAATCGTGTCCAGAATGCGCTCGTGGTAGGCAAGCTGGTTTCCGTCCTCGTCCGGCAGCGCATGCAGGAGCTCGTCGATGATGTAGCCGAACTCGCGCGGCATGGCCTTTCTCACCTTGGACCGCGTGTACTTCGAGGAAAGCAGGCGGGCAATCTCTATCATCTGCCGCAGTATCTTGCGATACCACTTCGGTGAAATCTTGCCCTCGCTGTGCAGGCGTATCAACTTCTCCTGCGGGTAGTAGATGAGTGTTCTCAAATCTCTCTGCTCGGTGTCCGTCAGGCTGTCCGAAAAAAGCAACTCAATCTTCTCCCGTATGACACCCGAGCAGTTGTTCATGATGTGCAGAAAGGCCTCGTACTCGCCGTGAATATCGCTCATGAAGTGCTCGGTGCCCTTCGGGAGATTCATAATCGCCGCGAGGTTGATGATCTCGGTGCAAACAGCCTGGCGTGTCGGGAACTTTTCCGCAAGTAAACTCAAATACTTCCGCTGATCGTGGTTCATACCGCCTCCTCTTTGAACTAAGCACAAAAGCCAAACCGCAGCTGGGTATTGCGATTTGGCTTTTTATCCTACGTATTCTTACTTAACGCTCTCTTGCTTCTTCCGCGGCGACGCCCGCAAGGGCAATATCCGTACGCGCATATTTGTTGTCAAAAGAAATCTTCTCCGCAGCCGCATAGGCTCTCTCGCGCGCCTCGCGTATTGTGCTGCCGAGTGCGGTCACATCCAGCACTCTGCCGCCGTTCGTGAGCACACGTCCCGCCTCGTCAAAGCGGGTGCCCGCGTGATAGCAGTACACATCCGCCTCGCCTTTCAGGCTCTCAAGACCCGAAATCGGGAGTCCTTTTTCATACTTCACGGGATAGCCCTTGCTCGCAAGCACAACCGTGACGCAGGCCTCGTCGCAGAACTTGAGCTCAATTTCATCGAGTCTTCCCTCGACGCAAGCGAGCATGACCTCGAGAAGGTCGTTCTCCATGCGCGGAAGCACCACCTGTGCCTCTGGGTCGCCGAAGCGCACATTGTACTCGAGCACGCGGGGGCCGTCCGGGGTCAGCATGAGCCCAAAGAAAATAATGCCTCGGAAGGGTCTGCCCTCCGCCGCCATCGCATCGACCGTGCGCTGATAAATCTTCTCCTCGCAAAAACGCGCGACCTCATCCGTGTAATAGGGGCTCGGCGAATAATTGCCCATGCCGCCCGTGTTTAAGCCCTTATCGCCGTCCTCGGCTCTCTTGTGGTCCTGGGCGCTCGCCATGATGCGTATGGTCTTGCCGTCCACAAAGGAGAGCACAGAGACCTCTCTGCCCGTCATGAACTCTTCTATGACCACCTTGTCGCCGGAAGCGCCGAACTTCCGCTCGAGCATCATGTCCCGAAGCCCCTCTTCCGCAGCCTCGCGGGTCTCGCAAATCAGAACACCTTTGCCGAGCGCCGGGCCGTCCGCTTTCAGCACCACCGGAATCTTGCAAGTCGCAAGATAGCGCTTCGCCGCCTCGTAGTCCGTAAAGCTCTCGTAGGCCGCCGTGGGAATCTCGTACTTCTTCATGAGTTCCTTGGCAAAGGCCTTGGAGCCCTCGAGCTCAGCCGCATTTTTCTTCGGACCAAAGACCTTGAGTCCCGCCTCCTCCAAGAAGTCCGCGAGACCGCCGATCAGCGGATCGTCCATGCCGATGACGACCAAATCCATCTTTTCTTCCAGCGCAAATTCCCGGATTTTCTCGAACTCCATCGCGCCGATCGGCACGATTTTTGCGAGCTCCGCAATGCCCGCGTTGCCGGGCGCGCAATAGAGTTCGCTGAGCTTATCGCTCTCACGCAACTTTCTGCAAATCGCGTGCTCTCTGCCGCCGCCGCCGACCACCAGTACTCTCATGCTCTTTCCTCTCTCTCTGCGGCTGCGCGCGCAAAGTCCTCAACGGCGCGCGGCAGCAGTACCCACTCTGCCTCCTCCATGACCCGCCGCTGCAGCGTCTCGGGCGTGTCGTCCGGCTTTACTTCCACCGCCTTCTGGAGGAGTATGGGACCCTCATCGAGGCCCTCGTCCACCAAATGTACGGTTGCCCCCGTCACCTTGACGCCGCGACGAAGGGCTTGTTCGTGTACCTTAAGGCCGTATGCCCCCTTGCCGCAGAAACTCGGAATCAGCGAGGGGTGGATGTTCATAATTTTGCCGCGATAGCGCTGTATCATCTCATCCGGCAGCTTCACGAGATAGCCCGCGAGCACGATTAGATCCAGACGCTCCCGCTCGATTGCCGAAAGCAGGGCGCGGTGAAAGTCCTCGCGCGTCTCGAAAGAAGAAGGCGAAATGCACTCGTTCGCAATGCCTGCCGAAGCTGCGCGTTGTAACGCGTAGGCAGAGGCATTGTTCGAGAGCACGTAGACCACTTTCGCATGCCGAATGACGCCGCTCTTCTCGGCGTCGAGTACGGCCTGCAGGTTGGTCCCCCCGCCGCTCACCAGAACGCCGACTCTCAGCATAAATCGACGCCCTTTTCGCCGGCCTCGCATTCACCGATCACAAAGCAGGTCTCGCCCGCCGCCTCAAAGGCGCGGAGCGTCTTCTCCACATCCGCGGGATCGACCGCGACCATCATGCCGACCCCCATGTTGAAGGTGTTGTACATGACATGCTCGCTGACCTCACCCTTTTCCGCCATCAGGCGGAAAATAGCCGGAACCTCGTAGGAGTCCTTCTTCACCACGGCGCGAATGCCGTCCTTCAGCATACGCGGGACGTTCTCGTAAAAGCCGCCGCCCGTAATGTGGCTGCAGGCATGGATGCGGACCCCCGCTTCCTTCGCGCTCTTTAAAGCCTTCACATAAATGCGGGTCGGTGCGAGCAGCACCTCGCCGAGGGTGGCACCGAGCTCCGGATAGTAGCGCGTCAAATTCTCCTTGCTCATCTCAAAGATGTTCCGAACCAGGGAGAATCCGTTCGAGTGAACGCCGCTCGACGCAATACCGATCAGGACATCGCCCGGCTTCAGTTCATCGCCCGTAATGAGGTCTTTTCTGTCGCAGGCACCGACCGAGAAACCCGCGAGGTCATACTCGTCCTCCGGCATGAGTCCGGGGTGCTCTGCGGTCTCGCCGCCGACCAACGCGCAGCCCGCCTGTACACAACCCTCCGCGACACCGGAGACAATGGTTGCAATCTTCTCCGGGACATTCTTTCCGCAGGCAATGTAGTCGAGGAAAAAGAGCGGTTCGCCGCCCGCGCAGGCGACATCGTTCACGCACATTGCGACGCAGTCAATGCCGATCGTATCGTGACGATCCAGCAGAAACGCAATCTTTAACTTGGTGCCGACGCCGTCGGTTCCGGACAGAAGCACCGGATCCTCCATGTCCTTGATTCCCGCGAGGGAAAAGGCCCCGGAAAAACCGCCGATTCCGCCGAGAACCTCGGGGCGCATGGTGCGCTTTACAAACTGCTTCATCAGCTCGACGGACTCATAGCCCGCCTCAATGTCAACTCCGGATTTTCTGTAATCCATTGCGGCTCCTCTCACTTCAGAAAACTCTGGTAACCCTCGCGCTGCAGCTTATCGTCCTTCGCGACGACCTCGTCCCGCATTTCCTTCTGGAATGCCTGCAGTTTCTCTTCGAGCGCCTTGTCTCCGACCGCGAGCATTTTTGCCGCGAGGATACCGGCATTCTTTCCGCCGTTAATCGCAACGGTTGCGCAGGGAATGCCGCTCGGCATCTGCACAATCGAATAGAGCGAGTCCACGCCGCCGAGATCCGAGGTCTTCATCGGGACGCCGATCACCGGGAGGGTGAAGAGAGCCGCGCACATGCCCGGCAGATGCGCTGCCTTGCCCGCACCCGCGATGATCACCGAGAGTCCGCGCTCACGCGCGCCGTTTGCCCAGGAAAAGAAGACATCGGGTTCGCGGTGCGCCGAGATAATGCGCATCTCGTATTCAATCCCCATCTTCTCCAAAAATTCCGCTGCCTGTGCCATCACAGGCATATCCGAATCGCTGCCCATCACAATTCCGACTTTTGCCATTTCATCCTCCTTAAAACTTGCTTACAGCTTTATTATATCGGCGCAGTTCCCCGAGCTCAATGCCAAAATCGAGCAAACGGAAATAAGCCCCGGTGTTACCCTTATTTTATTCCTCTTCCGCCGCGTAGAGTTCACGGAGCCAGCCCTGCTGCCGCGGCGTAAAACGCGTGTCCGCCCCCCGCTGCTTCAGATAGCAATCTACGGCGTCGAGGCATTTTTTTCGCTCCGCTTCGCTCGCCCTTTCTCGTATGAGCGGCCGCAATCTATCCCGCAGTGCCTTGTCGAGAAAGAGAGAAAAATCCTCCGCGCGCGCCGCCGCGATGGCCGGAAAGCGATCCGCGTACCAGAGCGGCTCCCCGGGGAGGCTTACCGAGAGGCTGAATCCCCCCGGAGATCGCTCCGAAAAGCGCTGCCGCACATCTTCCTCCGCGTAGTCAAAGAGATCATAATACATGGCCTCACGGAGTGCTTCCTCTCCGCCGCCCTGCGAAAGCAGGGCATAACACTGGAGAAAAAGCTCTGTGCTTCTCACTTCCGTTTCCAAATCACACTGCGGCATAAAAACCCGACTGCAAATCGAGGAGAGCGCCCCGAGCAAACGCTCTGTTTTTCCCGTCTCCGGGACATAGAGGTAGAGCTCTGTTTCCCGCTCCGCGCCCGCTTTGCCGCTTGCAGAGTAAAGCGCCAGAGCTTCTCGCCGAAAGAAGCCTCGGAACAAGCGTCCCGCGGCCTCTTCCTCCGGTATTTCTCTGAGCCGCTCCGCAGAGAGCGCATGTCGCTCCCGGAGGAGTTCTTCGCCGCCCCTCAAGACGTGAGCCCCAGGAGGAGCGCAATCACCCAAATTACCATGACAAGCGAAGAAAGCGAAAGTCCTATCCAGGTGTAGAGCTGATCCTTCTCCTTGTCGCTTAGCGCCTTGACCGCGAGATAGATTCCGTAGGCCGAGACCAGCATGGCGCTCATGACCGCCGCCGAAACCGTGAGCGAGGGTTCCCCCGCCGCCCCTATCATGCCGAAAAAGGCAAATACGGTGAAGAGTATCGCTATGCAGGCAGCAATCAGCACCGTGTATCCCTCTTCGGCGCGCGGTTTCCTGAGGTAACTGATGAGGCCTTCCAGTTGCTTGCCCTTCTTTTGTTTTGCCGCAGTCTTTTTCCCGCTGCGTCTCACTTCCTCTTCCGGCAAAAACTCCGGCCGTTCCAAAATGGAGTCATCGACTTTCGTTGCCGGCGTCAGGATTTGATATTCTCGCTTACGAAACGGATTCGGCAGTTTCACGATCTAACCTCCTCAATGCCAGTCGAAAAATAAAATAGCCCGCGACGACGCCGATTGTATTCAAAAAAATATCGTCGACATCAAAACTGCCGAGTCGCGTTGCGAGTTGCACCGCTTCGATGAGTCCCGAAAACAAAAAACCGGCAATTAAAATGCGGAAAAAATTGTGGCGCCGCGCACTCACGATCGGCAGGAAAAAGCCGAAGGGAACAAAGGCGAGCACATTGCCGACCGTATTCAACACAAAGGCACGGTAGCCCAGAATATCGCGGTAATGCCAGAAACGCCAGATTTCCCGAAAGAGCACGAGGTTATAGCGCAAGTTCGCATTGACCCTCCCCTGTCTGCCAAGCGCCTCGGCAAAAAAGAGAAAGTAACTGAGCCCGGCCAGATAAATCAAAAAGAGCAGGGTTCCGAGCAGGCGATGCTTCCACTGAATCTTATCCATCGAGCGGCTCAGTCCTCCTCCGCACCGTACTCACGGTAGTAGGCATCGATTCTCTCCATCAGCGCA
>CAUVLB010000033.1:0-8297 GCA_963552595.1 uncultured Stomatobaculum sp.
CTTGCAAGTGTCGAAAAATATGATAAGCTTATGCAAAACAGCGCGGATATTGCATAAAACCGGGCTTGCATCAAGGAGGAGAGGAGGCTTTTTTTACAGGCGTTTTGTTCAACTTTTTTGCAACATCTTTTACAGGAGGTTTTCGGTATGGAAGCGCTTGCAACGGCAGAGAAGGACAGAGCTCGGCAGGAAGAAATCAAAAAACTGCAGAATGAGACCTGCTTCATCGGCCATCCCTTTGGTGTAGGTATTGTCAGTTTCAAGTACATGATGGGCAGCGTGACGAGTTACGGCTTCAGCGCCATCTTCATCTATTATCTCTATGCGGCGACGCCGAAGGGACTGGGACTCACCCAGCTCGAGGCTTCGCAGTTCATCACCCTCGATATTGCGCTCGGCTCCATCTTCGGCGTCATCGGCTCCTACATGGCGGACCGCGTCTTCGGAAACAGGCGAGCCTATCGCTTCTGTGCGATTACGGCGCCCATGTATTATTTCTCCTTTGCAATTCCGAATATCGGCATGCTGGGACTCATACTCTACTGCGTCGTCGGCTATGTGAACAGCGCGGTCGCGGGAAGCTCGCTCTACTCCCTGCTCGGTAAGCTCTACGCCCAGGGCGATAAGAGAAGAGACGGCGCTTTCTCTGTCATCTACGTGCTCTCGAACATCGGCTCCATGTGCCCTGTCGTCATCGGCGGCATTGCCCTGGTCGCGGGTTACCAGGTTACCTTCTTCATCCTCGGCGTCATCGGTGCCCTCGGAAGTATTGTCTACCTGATTCTCGAGAAACGCGCCTTTGGCCCCCTTGGCATGGAACCGGACGATCCGCTGCCGCTGCCGCAGAGAAAGAAGGCGGTTGCCTTGCTGGTTGCGTTTTTCATCGCGTTCGGCGGCATCCTTTACCTGCTCTTTCACTTTAAGCTGCTCACCATCACGAGTTTTGCAAACATCGTCAGCGTGTTTACGCTGATTCTTCCGGTCATCTACTTCCTCTACATCCTGAGAAGCAATAAGACGACCGATCAGGAGAGAAAGCGCCTGCCTTATCTGATTCCGATGTACATTTCGAGTGCATTCGCGATGATGGTCTGGTATCAGGCGACCACCATACTCTCGATTTACGCGGAGACCAGCGTGAACCTGGTATTCTTCGGTCAGCGCGTGGCGCCCAGTATCTACATGACCCTGCAGGCCATCTTTGCAATCGTAATCGGAACGCTCTGCGCGGGCATTTGGAGTAAGCTCGGCAGAAGACAGCCCTCGGCAGCCTGGAAGATGGGCTTCGGAACCATGTGCTACGGCCTCGGTCCGCTGCTCATGATACTTCCCTTCCAGCTTTATGCGCCCGGCGTCAAGGTAAATCCGTTCTGGCTGGTCGGTTTTTATCTCATCGTAATCATCGGCGAGGCGATTTCGTATCCTTCGGGCAATGCGGCAGCCTCCGCACTCGCCCCGGTTGCGTTCTCGACGCAGATGATGACAGTCTGGGGCTTCTCCGGCACGGCGGGAGCAAACCTCTCGACTCTGGCATCGAACTTCTATCGCGAGGGTTCGGAGAGCCTCTACTTCCTCGGCATCGGTGGCAGTACGCTGTTGGTCGGCCTCGTTCTGGTCATCTTCTCCAAGCGCTTTGCAAAGGGCATGGGCCTCGGCGAAAATACGGAAGCGGCATAAGCCTTGTTTTGCCACATATCGTCGAAATGACGATATGTGGTTATTCTTTTTTTAGAATTATTATTTTTTGGGCAAATACAGGCGTGTGCCGGGATAAATATCCTTGATTTTAAACAATAGAGTGCTACAATATAGGCAGAGGGAGAGGTAATTATTACCAGTTGTCTCGAACTAAGAAACGAAGATAGAGATCAACGGCAATTCCGCCGATGAAAAACGGATGGGAAAGGAGGTCTGTTTTATTTCTGGTTGTAGTGGCTTTTTCATTCCGATAGGAGGTCCATCTTATGGAAACAGTTGCAACAGCAGTGCTCGATGAAAAGGAGAGAAAGCGGCAGGAAGAAATCAAGAAGCTGCAAAATGAAACCTGTTTCATCGGCCATCCCTTTGGCGTCGGCGTCATGAACTTTAAGTTTATGATGGGACAGATTACCGGTTACGGTATGACAGCCATCTTTATCTATTACCTCTATGCGGCGGCTCCCGAGGGAGTCGGACTCACGAAGGTGCAGGCATCGCAGATCATCACGCTGGATGCGGCACTCGCTTCGATTTTCTCGATTGTCGGTTCCTTCATGGCGGACCGCGTGTTCGGAAATCGAAGGGCCTACCGCTTTTGTACCATCACCGGACCCTTTTTCTATTTCTCATTGGCAATTCCGAGACTCGGCATCGTCGGCGTGGTCCTCTACTGCTGCATCGGCTACTTGAACAGCATGGTCGCCGGCAGCTCCATGTATTCGCTGCTCGGCAAGCTCTACGCCCAGGGAGATAAGAGGCGAGACGGTGCGTTCTCGATTCAGTATGTGCTCTCGAACATCGGTGCCATGTTCCCTGTGGTCATCGGTTCGATTGCCCTGGTGGTCGGCTATCAGAAGACCTTCTTCATCCTCGGCATTGTCGGTGCCCTGGGAAGCGCGGTCTACCTGGCGCTTGAGAAGCGTGCCTTCGGCCCCATCGGCATGGAGCCGGACGATCCGCTGCCCCCGGAACAGAAAAAGAAGGCGGTCACCTGCCTCGTAATCGGCGTTCTGGCCTTCGGCGGCCTGCTTTTCCTCCTCTTCACCAACAACATTCTGACCATTTCGAGCTTCTCGAACATTGTCAGCGTTGTGACCCTTTGCCTGCCGGCAATCTACTTTGTTTACATGCTGAGAAGTAAGAAGACCAGCGATAGCGAGCGGAAGCGTCTGCCCTATCTGATTCCGATGTTCATCACGGGCGCGTTCTCGATGATGGTCTGGTATCAGTCCGCAACCATACTCGCAATCTATGCGGAGACCTCGGTCAATCTGAACTTCTTCGGCTTCCAGGCACCGCCGAGCATCTTCATGACAATCCAGGCGATTATGGCAATTGTAATCGGCATCATCTGCACCGGTCTCTGGAGCAAACTCGGCAGAAGACAGCCCTCCACGCCGTGGAAAGCAGGTTTCGGAACCATTATGTACGGCCTCGGCGCCCTCATCATGGTGATTCCCTTCCAGCTTTACGCGCCGGGCGTCAAGGTGAGCCCCTTCTGGATGATTGCCTTCTACTTTGTCATGATCATCGGCGAGGCGGTCTCGTATCCGGCCGGAACTTCCGCGGCCTCTCAGCTCGCACCGGCTGCATTCTCGACGCAGATGATGACCATCTGGGGCTTCTCGGTCACTGCGGGCGCAAACCTTGCGAACCTTGTTTCGAACTTTTACCACGAGGGTTCGGAAGGCGTTTACTTCCTCGGCATCGGCCTCAGCACGGCGCTTACCGGCGTCATCCTCTTGTTCTTTGAGAAGCGTCTCGCAAAGGGCATGGGGCTGAACGAAGGCCCCGCAACGGAAGCGGCATAAGCGGAGTAAGAAAAAGAATCGATTGTGGCGCGGCATGCGCCTCACAGAGTCACGCAGGGGGCGGGCGGCTGAATCGCCGCCTGCCCCCTGCCGCTTTTTGGAACAAGTTCATACAGAATTCGAACCGGAAGGAGTAAACAATGGGAAACAGCAGTGTCAACAGCACGGCAGATCCGAATGAGGCCCTGTACCGGGATAAGAGTTTCCTCGGACATCCGAAGGGTTTATTCACTGTTTGCGTCAAAAATCTCTGCAGTTCGTTTGCGTATTACGGCTTCACGGCAGTTCTGATTTATTATCTCTACACCGAAGTTTCGAAGGGCGGTCTCGGGCTTGAGAAGACCGAGGCGGCACAGCTTTTGTCGCTCTACTTTGCGCTGATTGTGGTCTGCGGCGTGGTGAGCAGCTACATGTCCGACCGTGTCTTTGGCGTCCGCAAATCCCTGCGCATCGTCGTCACGATAGGACCCCTGCCCTACATCATCCTCGCGATTCCGGGCTCCGGCCTAATCGGCTACGCGGCGGCAATGGGCATACACTTAATCGGCAGCATGGTCGCCGGCCAGGCGATGACGGCGCTCACCGGAAAATTATATGCCAAAGGAGACGAGCGTCGAGACGGCGCTTTCTCGTATGTCTATGTTATCTCGAACATCGGTGCGGCCATTCCGAGCATCAGCGGAACCGTGGCTCTTATGTTCGGCTACCACGCGGCCTTTGCGCTCTCGGCGGCGGCGGCAATCGTGGGCTCCGCGTTTTACCTCATCATGGAGCGCAGGGTGTTCGGCACCATAGGAGAAGAGCCGGATGATCCCATGCCGGAAGCGGCGAGAAAGCGTGCCGTCTACATTCTGATTGCCGGCGTTGTGATTACGGCGGTGACACTCTATCTCTTGTTCAGCAGCGGAATCCTTACCATTACGCGCTTTGCGAACAGTGTGAGCTCGGTTGCGCTCTTCCTGCCCGTGGTCTATTTCATCTATGTGATCACGAGCCCCAAGACCAAGCCGGATGAGAAGCAGCATATTCTCTTCCTGCTCCCGATGTTCATTGCGTACTGCTTCACCCTTTTGATCAGCTACCAGGGACAGACCATACTCTCGATTTACGCGGAGACCTCGGTTGATTTAAACATTTTCGGTGTCCAAATTACCCCGGCGGCCTTCCAGACCCTGCAGGCGGTCTGCTCCGTGATTCTCGGCACGGTCATGGCAACGCTCTGGGCGGCACTCGGCAAGAAGCAGCCTTCCACACCGGCAAAAATGGGCATAGGCACCATATGCTACGGCCTGGCTATCCTCATCATGGTGGCGCCCTTCCAAATCTACGCGCCCGGTGTCAAGGCAAGCCCGCTTTGGCTGGTCGGCTTCTATGTCGTCATGACGGTCGGTGAGGCCATCTGCTACCCGGCGGGAACTTCGGCTGCGACTTCGGTGGCACCGCTCGCATTCTCGACCCAGATGATGACCATTTGGTTCATGGGTCAGTCGACCGGCGCGAGTCTCTGCGCTCTGGTCGCGAACTTCTACAAGGAAGGGTCGGAGATTCCGTACTTCTTCAGCATGGGCATACCGGTCGTTCTGGTCGGCGTCCTCGTACTTCTCTTCAGCCGCCGTCTTGCGCGTGGCATGGGACTCGTATCCAAGGAATAATGCCCACGGCGCACGCGGTATTCACCGCGTGCGCCGCTGTTATATCGAAAAGAAATGACTGCCCGCTCCGGCGAGGGGGTGGTAAATGCTTGGGAGTTATGCTAAAATAACAGATGAAAAACCTCCCTGCACCATATAATTTGCGCAAGCAATTGGAAAACGGGGAGCATTTTTGTGGCAGAAACGCGAAAAAGAGACGTGCTGCCGCGAACACGATTAAGCCTCGGCGGAAGGTCCGCTGATCCTGAATCACAGCATCCATGACAGGAGGAGAAACAAATGAATTACGATGCGAATATCAAGAGAATCCGCGAAATCATGGTGAGACTCCGCATGCTGGAGACCGCGAACAACATTATGTTCTGCGACCAGTGGCATGCAGGCCCGGAGGCCGGTTTCGACCAGACCACCAATGTGGAAATGTACCTCAGCGAGCTCAGCCAGCAGCTGGTTGAGAACGACGAGGTGAAGCAGCTGGTCGCGGATTTCGCAGACTTTGACAAGGATCAGTACAAGAGCGACATCGACCGCGGCATGGTGCGCTACCTGAGCGACCGTTATAAGAATGCAACCCTGATTCCGCTGGAGCTCGGCGAGGAGCTGGGCCGCATCAACAACGACGGCAGAAAGGCTTGGCACGAGTGCAAGAAGAACAACGACTTCCAGAGCTTCAAGCCCTATCTGCAGAAGCAGTTTGAGGTGCAGAAGCGCGTTGCGGATGCCATCAACCCGAACGAATCGGCGTTCCAGGTTCTTGTAAACTGCTGGGATGCGGACTGGAGACTGGAAGAGATCGATAAGATTTTCGGCGAGGTGAAGCCGGAGATTGTATCCCTTCTTAAGAAGACCGAGAGCTACAGAGACAGCATTGACCCCTCCGTCATCGACTGCGATGTCGACAGAGCAACGAAGGAGAAAATTGTCAGAAAGCTCATGGACTACTACGGCTTTAACTGGAACCAGGGCATCCTCTACGAAGAGGAGCACCCGAGCTGCGTCTGCGCGGGACCGAGAGACTCCCGTCCGTCGACCAACTACTCGAGAAACCTGTTCTACACCCTGCTCGGCGCTGCGCACGAGACCGGACACGGCATCTACAACTACGGCTCCTCCCAGGAAGTCGTGGATGCGGGCCTCTGGGGCGGCATCGACGGCAGCATGCACGAGTCTCAGTCCAAGTTCTACGAGGATCAGGTCGGCCGTTCCCTTGAGTTCTGGACAGCGTTCTATCCGGAAATTCAGAAGGAAGTTCCGAAGTTCAGAGACATCCCGGTCGAGACCGTGGTGAGAGCGCTGAATAAGCCGAATCCGGGCTGGTCCAGAATGCAGGCGGACGAGCTCACGGTGCCGCTGCACTTGATTCTCCGCTATGAGATGGAGAGAGACTACTTCTCCGGCAAGCTCTCGATTGATGACATGGAAGAGGCGTGGAATACGCGCTATCAGGAGTATCTCGGTGTGACCCCGAAGAGCGCTTCCGAAGGCATTCTGCAGGATGTCCACTGGAGCACGGGCTTTGTCGGCTACTTCCAGGGCTATGCGCTCGGTCTGGTCTACTCCTGCCAGTACCGCAACAGCATCCTGAAGGCTCACCCGGATGCTTGGAAGAAGCTCGCAAAGGGCGATATTTCCGACATCAACAGCTGGCTCGCAGAGCACATTCACAGCCTCGGCCAGACCTATACGACCAGAGAGACCATCATTAAGGCGACCGGCGAGGACGTCAACACGAAGTACTATCTGGATTACCTGAGAGGCAAGTTCACTCAGATGTAAGCGAAAAGCGCTTTTGACAATGCGTTGACATTGGAGCACTTTTGCAGGATCTAAAAAAGTGCAGGGCATAATCCCTGCACTTTTTCAGTATTCGTCTCATCCACCGAAAGGAGGCATTCTATGAATCAAGCTGGGCAGGTAATTCTGAACGGAGAACCGCGTCTTGTGTACGGACAGCCGGAGCTGAACGACAAGGACGCGCTGATTCTCACCTTTTTTGGAGATGGATTTACAGAGAGTCAACAGGAACTTTTCTTCGCCGAGGCGAAGCGCATGGCGAAGTACATGATGGCAACTTCCCCCTGGGACGAGTACGCGGACGCGGTGAAGATCTATGCCATAGGCGTCTGCTCGAATGAGAGCGGCGTGCGCGCAGACCATGCAAGGACGCAGGCGGAGGCGGATGCGGACACCCGTGACAGCGCCTTCCACGCTTCCTTCTGGACCTTCGGCATGCAGCGCTTGGTAGAGTGCAAAGAGGAGGATCAGGAGAAGATTCGTCAAATTTATCGAGAGAAGCTCCCGGCGACGGACTACGCGATTCTCATGGTGAACTCCGAGGTCTACGGCGGTTCGGGCGGTGAAATCAGCATTGTCTCGCGGAACGACGAGTCGCTTGAGATGCTGCTGCATGAGCTCGGGCACACCATCGGCATCCTTTCCGACGAGTACTTTGCCGGCAACAGCTATGCGGGCGAGTATGTGAACATGTCGGCGGAGTCGGATCCGAAGAAGGTGCGCTGGAGCCGCTTTATCGGAAAGAACGGCATCGGTGTCTACGAATACGACAACGGCGGCGACGGCTGGTTTAAGCCGCACCAGAACTGCAAGATGCGCTATCTCGGCAGGCAGTTCCCCTTCTGCGAAGTCTGCAAGGAGGCGCTGCGCGACCAGTTCTCCGCGCACGCGAATGTGACCAAGCTCTTCTGGCAGCAGTATGCAGATATTCTGCGCGAGGGAGAAGGCGAGTTAAATCTCCGCCAGTACATCATTGTGCGCCGCGGCGCACATAAAGAGACCGGTGAGGCGCTCGGCGATCGCTTAAAGCTCAGCTACTTTGACGAGGCGGGCAAGGCCCTTGAGGCTGCGCCTACACTTGCGGGAAGCTACCGCCTCCGCGCGGAGCTTATCGGCGATGCGGTCTACGGGGATGCGGTGCTTGAGACGACGCTTGAAATCGAGCCGCCGGATCTCATTGAGCTCGAGGTAGAGAATAAGGTCTGCGACGGTAAGCCGATTGCGGTGAAGGCCGTGCTGCACGATGCGCCGCCGGCGGAACTTCGCTACGCCTACAGCGGCACCATGCCCTATGCGGCGGAGATTACCCACCTCTACGAGGGGACGGAGCCGCCGGTGCTCC
>CAUVLB010000034.1:0-8211 GCA_963552595.1 uncultured Stomatobaculum sp.
TTCCGCTTTCGGCGGAGCGACTTTCGCTTGAACGAGCAGAGTGCGCGTATTCTAAAAATCGGCTTTCCGCTCGCATTACAGGAACTGCTCACCCAGAGTTCCTTTGTCGCAATCTGCGCCTTTGTAAACCGGCTCGGTCTGGATGCCTCCTCGGGCTATGGCGTGGCGAGTAAGCTGATCGGTTTCATCATGCTGGTGCCGAGCGCCCTCATGCAGTCGCTCGCAAGCTTTGTTTCGATGAATGTCGGGGCGGGCGATGAAAAGCGCGCGGAGAGAGCTGCCGTGACCGGGGTGTGGATCTGTGAACTTGTGGGAATCGCGGTCTTCTTCCTGGTGTTGCGCCACGGAGACCTACTCTCGGCTGTCTTTACGGCGGACAGCGCCGTCATAGCCAAGAGCTTTGCTTATCTGAAGGGCTTTGCGCCGGAAGTCCTCTTAACCCCCGTGCTATTTGCCTTCATCGGCTACTACAACGGGCACGAGGCGACGCTCTGGTCCATGGAACAGGGACTGTTGCAGGTCTTTTTGGTTCGCCTGCCCTTCTCTTTCTTCATGAGCATACAGCCGGAGGCAAGCCTGCAGCACATCGGATACGCAGCGCCGCTCGCGACGGCCTTCGGCATTTTCATCAACACGGTCTACTTGTTTCGGTACCGAAAAAAACACTTGCAGTGAGAAGCAAACGAAAAGACGCCCGTTGGGCGTCTTTTTCCGTTCTCGGCTTGAGAAAGTATTGGGAATGGACTACACTGGTGCATGTACGATTCGGACGGGAGGGAGGAAGATATGCTCTTAAAGAACGGATCATTTTACTATGAAAAACACCTGGTGCCGGGAGATCTCCGCGTGACGGGCGATACCATCACCGCGTTTTCCCCGCAGAGTTCGGGCGGACTCACGCCGCTTACAGACGAAGAGCTGCTGGATCTCGGAGGCGCGGAGGTAATACCGGCCTTTTTGGACATTCATACGCACGGCGCGGTCGGTGTGGATGCGAATGCGGCGAGCGCCGAGGACTTTGAAAAACTTGCGCGTTTTTTTGCGCGTCAGGGCACGGGAAGTTTTCTTTGCTCAATTCTGACCGACTCGGAAGAGCAGACGGAGCGCGCCATTCAGGCCTTCCTCGATTGGAAAAAACTGCCGCACGCAGGCGCTGACCTACTGGGCATACATTTAGAGGGACCCTTTTTATCCCCGAAGCACAAAGGAGCCATGCCTGAGAGCCTGCTCCGCGCACCGGACTATGAGCTGATTGCCCGCTATCAGGAAAAGGCAGAGGGACACATTCGCTATATCACCCTTGCGCCCGAGCTGCCGGGGGCCATTGAGCTGATTCCGAAGCTCCGCGCCCTCGGCATTGTCACCGCCCTCGGGCATTCGGATGCGGATTACCGCACCGCAGAGCGCGCCATTTTTGCGGGCGCGCGCGCGGCGACGCATACGGGAAACGCGATGCGCGCCTTTGACCGCCACGAGCCGGCTGTTTTCGGTGCGGTGCTCGCCTCGGAAGAGGTTTACTGCGAGATGATTTCGGACGGACTTCACTTACACCCGGGCAGCATATGCCTCTACTTGCAGGCGAAGGGGCTTGACCGCGCGATTGCAATCACGGACTCCATCATGGCGGCGGGCTTGCCGGACGGCGAGTACATGCTCGGCGTCAACGAGGTCGTGGTGAAAGACGGCGATGCGCGCTTAAAGCACGGAGATGCCCGCGCGGGAAGTACACTCACCATGGCGCGCGCCTTCCGGAACCTCAGGAAGTTTACGGGGCGGCCGACCGCGGAACTGGTTCCCTTGCTCTCGGAGAATGCGGCGCGCCTTCTCGGGGAGGATAAGAGAATCGGCAATCTTACCCCGGGCAAGCAGGCGGACCTCTTGGTTTTGAAAGATGATGAGATTCACCGCGTCATGCTTCGCGGCGCGTTTTGTAACTTTGACTGAGAAGAGAGAAGGAGGCATCATGGCAGGAAATTCGTATCATTCTTATTATGAGATCGGCAGAGAGGAACTCGAAAAGGGCGCAAAGATTCCGATTATGGTTTGCAAGGAGCCGGGAGAAGCGTTCTACGAGCTCGCACTCGAGATGGTAACGGAGATCGAGAAAAACAATGCTGCGGGACGTCGCACCGTGTTCATTTGCCCGGTCGGACCGGTGGGACACTACCCGATTTTTGTGCGCCTGGTGAACGAGAGAAGAGTTTCGTTAAAGGACTGCTGGTTCTTCAACATGGACGAGTACCTGACCGATGAGGGCGAATGGGTTGCCAAGGAGGACAGACTTTCCTTCCGCGGCTTTATGGAGAGAACCGTATACAGCAAGATTGCGCCGGAACTCAACATTCCCGAGGAACAGCGCATTTTCCCGGATCCGCATCACCCGGAGAAGGGCGATGCGCTGCTGGAAGAGCTCGGCGGTGCGGATATCTGCTTCGGCGGTATCGGCATCACCGGCCACCTCGCATTCAACGAGCCCCAGCCTGAGCTTTCCCCCGAGGAGTTCGCGGCACTCCCGACCCGCGTCCGCACAATTGCGCCGGAGACCCGCGCGGTGAACTCGATCGGCGATCTTCGCGGCGCGCTCGAGGACATGCCTTCGCTCTGCGTGACCATAGGCATGAAGCAGATTCTCTCGGCAAAGAAGGTGCGCCTCGGCATGTTCCGCGACTGGCATTACTCGGTGATTCGCCGCGCAGCTTACGGTGAAGTCAGCGCTGCCTTCCCGGTCACGCTCCTGCAGCGCCACCCGGACGCTAAAATGTATATGAGCGAGCGTGTCGCGAGCGGAAACTAAATCAAAGAAAAATCAAAGAGCTTCCCGGTATGAGTACCGGGGAGCTCTTTTTGTGAATCAAGCATAATGAATATGATTGCCAGACAGAGAGTGCTCAAATACCTTCTGTATAAAACGCATGAACATAAGCTTGACAAAAAAAAAAAAAAAAACGTATTCTTAAAAAAGTGGATTTAAATTCAATGGAATTATGGGGGATTTGAGATGAGAGACAGCAATAAGACAAAGATTTGTAAATATTGCAAATCAGAAATCGCAGCGGATGCAAAGATATGTCCGCATTGCAGGAAACCGCAGGGCGGAAAGCTAAAGTGGATTGTTCTCGGCGTTGTCGGCTTTTTTGTACTCGCAGCAATCATTGGCGGAGGCAGCGATCGGGATCCTAAAAAGGTAGAAGTTGCGGCATCGGAGTCAACGGTAACAGAGGTGTCGGAAACAACTGTAGCGACGGATAACGCAGAGACAACAGAAGAAACAGAGAAGGCGACAGAAAAGGCAACGGAAGCTGCCAAGGATAGCTTTGGAATCGGAGAAACCGCCGATTTTAATGGTGTACAGGTGCGTCTTTCTTCTGTGCGGATTTCCAATGGAGATGGGCAATTCTGGAATCCCGAAGATGGGAAGTACTTCCTCGGACTGGTTTTTGATATTGACAACCAGTCCTCACATGACATCGGCGTGAGTTCCCTCATCTCATTTGAGGCTTATTGTGATGATTATTCTTTGAACCAGGATATTATGGGGGCTCAGGTTCCGGAATGGAAAGGCATCGGTCAGCTGGACGGAAGTGTGGCAGCCGGAAAGAAGATGAGTGGTGTCATCTGTTATCAGGTGCCCAAGGACTTTAATTCGTTTGAGATCAGATATTCACCGAGTTTTTGGGGGAACCAAAAAGCAACTTTCGTATTCACAAAAGCTGACGTTGAGGCGCAAGCACGATAAAATTCTTGGAATATAAAAAGAGTAGCGCGAACAGGGAAACGCCGCGCTGCTCTTTTGTTGTCCTATCGGCGACAGAGAACGGATGATCGTAAGCAGATCGTGTATCGAATAGACGGAAATCAGTAAAAAACGGCAAGAAAAAAGCAGAGCGAAAATCCACTCTGCTTTTGCCTTTTCTCTATGACAGCAATTAGTCGATTGCTGCGACAGACTTCGAGAGGCGAGACACCTTGCGGGAAGAAGTGTTCTTGTGCAGAACGCCCTTGGAAGCCGCCATGGTGAGCGCGCGCTCTGCCTTGCGGAAGCTCTCCTCTGCCGCAGCCTTATCGCCTGCTTCGACTGCAGCGTTGACCTTCTTGACAGCGGTCTTGACAGCGGACTTAACAGCCTTGTTTCTCTCAGCTCTCTTTGCGGACGTCAAAATTCTCTTCTTCGCGGATTTGATGTTTGCCAATTTCTTTTCCTCCCATTCACGGATACGATGATAGTTTCACAGTCATCAAGACAACCGTCAGAGACGGGCAGCCGCGCAAATGTCTTGCTCTCTGTGGGCGTTCGCATCGAAGTCTGGACACGGACAGTTCAATGTAAACATACCCGTAAATTGTAGGACAAAGCCCGGAGAGTGTCAAGCTTACTTGAAAGAGAAAAGCAAAAATGTTATTCTCATTTCAAATCGTTGCGGCAGCGAGAGCGCAGTCTGCCGAAGGTTTGATGGAGGAAACATGCCGACTTACGACAGAGCACATATCAGGAACTTTTGTATCATCGCGCACATCGACCACGGTAAATCCACGCTCGCGGACCGCATCATCGAAAAGACGGGTCTGCTCACCGAGCGGGAGATGCAGAATCAGATTCTGGACACCATGGACCTCGAGCGGGAGCGCGGCATCACGATCAAGAGCCAGGCGACGCGCACGGTGTACCGCGCGGCAAACGGCGAGGAGTATATTTTCAATCTGATTGATACGCCGGGACACGTAGACTTTAGTTATGAGGTTTCCCGTGCACTCGCGGCCTGCGACGGTGCGGTCCTTGTGGTCGATGCGTCTCAGGGCATTGAGGCACAGACCCTTGCAAATGTCTACATGGCGCTGGATCACGACCTCGAGGTCATTCCGGTAATCAATAAGGTGGATTTGCCGAGCGCGGAGCCCGATAAAGTTGCGGCGGAGATTGAGGATGTCATCGGCATTGAGGCGGAGGGAGCACCGCGGATTTCCGCGAAGACCGGTCTCAATGTGGATGCGGTGCTGGAGGCCATAGTGCAGCAGCTGCCGTCTCCGGGCGGGGATGAAGCGGAGCCCCTGCAGGCTCTGATTTTCGACTCGCTCTACGACAGCTATAAGGGTGTCATCGTCTTTCTCCGCGTGAAGAACGGGACGGTTCGCAAGGGCGATCGCGTCCGCATGATGGCGACAGGCGCGGAGGTGGATGTGGTCGAGATCGGCTATTTTGCGCCGGGACGCTTTATTCCCTGCGAAGAGCTCTCGGCCGGCATGGTAGGCTATCTCACGGCGAGCATCAAGAACGTGCGGGACACCCAGGTCGGTGACACGGTGACTTCTGCGAAGCGTCCGGCGGCGGAGGCGCTCCCGGGCTATAAGAAGGTGACCCCCATGGTCTACTGCGGCCTCTATCCGGCGGATTCCGCGCAGTATCAGGATCTTCGCGACGCACTTGAGAAGCTGTGCTTAAACGATGCCTCTCTGACCTACGAGCCGGAGAGCTCGCTCGCACTGGGCTTCGGTTTCCGCTGCGGGTTCCTGGGGCTCCTGCACCTTGAGATCATCCAAGAGAGACTGGAGCGCGAGTACGACTTGGATCTCGTGACGACTGCGCCGGGCGTTGTGTATCGGGTCTATAAGACGGACGGCACGATGATTGAGCTCACAAACCCCTCGAATCTCCCGGATTCCGCAGAGATTGAACACATGGAAGAGCCTGTGGTTTCGGCTGAAATTATGTTAACCAGAGAGTTCATCGGCCCCATCATGCAGCTCTGCCAGGAGAGAAGAGGTATCTATCTCGGAACCGATTATATGGAGCAGGACCGCGCCATCATGAAGTATGAGCTCCCGCTGAACGAGATTATCTACGACTTCTTTGACGCCTTAAAGTCGCGCTCCCGGGGCTACGCCTCCCTCGACTATGAGTTAAAGGGCTATGCGCCCTCGAAGCTTGTGAAGCTCGACATCCTCATTAACCGCGAGACCATAGACGCGCTCTCCTTCATCGTCTTCTCGGACGGTGCCTATGAGAGAGGGCGTAAGATGTGCGAAAAGCTCACGAAGGAGATTCCGCGCCAGCTCTTCGACATTCCGATTCAGGCTGCGGTCGGCTCAAAGATTATAGCCCGCGAGACGGTCAAGGCAGTGCGAAAGGACGTGCTTGCCAAGTGCTACGGCGGCGATATCTCGCGAAAGAAGAAGCTTCTCGAGAAACAAAAGGAAGGAAAGAAGCGCATGCGCCAGATCGGCTCCGTCGAGGTGCCGCAGAAGGCGTTCATGAGCGTTTTGAAACTCGGCGATGAGTGAGAAACAAAAACTGGAACTGTATATTCACATTCCGTTCTGCGCGTCCAAGTGCCGCTACTGTGACTTTTTGTCCGGTGAGTCGACACCGGAGGCGCAGCGCGCCTATGTGAATCAACTGATTGAAGAGATACGCGCGCAGGGGCAGATACTCCCGGAGTACCAGCTCTCCAGCATATTCATCGGGGGCGGCACGCCGTCGATTCTGAGCGGCCTGCAGGTGCAAAACATTATCTCGGCGGTTTACGAGAGCTTTGTGGTCGAGGCGGATGTGGAGATAACGATAGAGTGCAATCCCGGAACCCTGGATGCGACCAAACTCGAGTACTACCGCGAGGTCGGCATTAACCGCCTGAGTATAGGGCTTCAGTCCGCAGACGATGAAGAACTGAAGCTGCTCGGCCGGATTCACAGTTACAACGACTTTCTTCACAGCTATGAGCTCGCAAGAGCGGCGCATTTTGACAACATCAACATCGACCTGATGAGCGGAATTCCGCACCAGAGTATCCACAAGTGGAGGCAGAGCCTCAAGAAAGTACTGCGTCTCCACCCGGAGCATATCTCGGCCTACTCGCTGATTATTGAGCCGGGCACGCCCTTTGCGGCGCTCTACGGAACGCCGGAGGGGGAGAAGGCGCTGCCCGGCGAGGAAGAGGAGAGAGCCATGTATGCCGAGACCCAGGCCTTGCTTGCGGACTACGGCTTTCTGCGCTACGAAATTTCCAACTATGCGCGCCCCGGCAAGGAGTGTCGTCACAACATAGGCTATTGGACCGATGTGGATTATCTCGGCGTGGGGCTCGGGGCTTCGAGCAAATTAAAGCACCACCGTTTTCATTCGGAGGAGAGATTGGACCGCTACATGGCGGTTGAGATGCATCGCAATCTGATGCCGCTCTATCAGGATTTGGTGGCACTCACGCTTGCGGACGAGATGGAAGAGTTCATGTACCTCGGGCTCCGCATGACCAAGGGTGTCTCGGGGGCGGATTTTTACGACCTCTTTCACTTCAATATGTTTGATCTCTTCGGCGAGGCAATACGAAAAAACACGGCGCTCGGTCTCCTGGAGGTGGATACACCGATGCTCCGGCTCACGGAGCGGGGCATTGATTTGAGCAACCGTGTCTTTGCGGATTTCTATCAGGTTTTACCGAGAAACCAGGCCTTGTTCCCGGAGGATCCCCGCAACTTATTCTGAGAGCGGGAATGCCACGGTGAACGAGGTGCCGTGTTCTGCGGTGCTAGCGGCGCGGATATCGCCGCCGTGGGCATTCGCGATGGTCTTTGCGATGGAGAGACCGAGGCCGTAACCGCCCTGTGCGCGGGCGCGCGATTGATCCACGCGATAAAAACGATCGAAGAGATGGGGGAGCGCATCCTGCGGGATGACTTCCCCCTCGTTGTGTACGGAGAGCAGGGCTTGCTTTTTTTGCCGCACGCGCCGCACGGTGACCTCGCTTCCGGACTTCGCGTACTTAAGCGCATTGTCGATTAAGATGGCGAGGAGCTGCGTGAGAGCCTGGGCATCGCCTTTTACATAGAGCCCGGCTTCGAGTTTTGTCTCAAGGCGAAGCCCGCGCTCAAAGGCGAGAGCAGTGAAGGGGAGTGCCGCGGCTTCCGTGAGTCCGGAGAGCGAAAGGCGCTCAATTTTCGGCGAGAGGTGCTTGGAATCCGCCTTTGCGAGAAAGAGCAGGCGCTCGGTGAGCTCCTGCATGCGGCGCGCTTCGGTTTCGGTATTTTGTATCCAGAGCATTTCCTCTTGAATCGATGCCCCGGGGCGGGACTTTAAAATTGCGAGATTCGCGAGTATCACCGTGAGCGGTGTTTTCAGCTCATGCGAGGCATCCTGTACAAAGCGCTGTTGTTCTGAAAAGGCGTGTTCAACCGGGCGTAAGCTCATGCGGGCCAGAAAGAAGCTGAGCCCGAAGACCA
>CAUVLB010000035.1:0-8209 GCA_963552595.1 uncultured Stomatobaculum sp.
GGTAATACATTGGTTTTCGGCATACAGAGCGCATGTCGAAAAAACGCCTCCGCGACAGGAGACGCGGAGGCGTGAAGGGGGCGTATTTGCTCAGATGACAAAGTCATTGCCGGCGAGATCCGGCGCGGCGAGATCCGCGAGCGTGTAGCCGTCAAAAAACTTGTTGACGAGGCGGTCCAGTTCCTTCCACATGGGCAGGGTGCGACAGAAGGAAGCGCGCTCACAGGAGGCCTCTTCTTCGAGACAGGATACGGGGGCCAGATTGCCTTCGGTGAGGCGCAGTATATTGCCGACCGTGTACTCGGCGGGCGTGCGGTTTAAGCGGTAGCCGCCGCCCTTCCCGCGGAGGGCGTCGAGAAGGCCGTTTCTCACCAGCACTTTTACAATGGATTCCAGGTACTTCTCGGAAATATGCTGCCGTTCTGCAATGTCTTTCAGGGGAATATAGGAGGCGCCGACATGCTCGGCAAGATCGATCATGACACGGAGCGCGTAGCGACCTCGGGTAGATATCATCATAGGGAGCTCCTCTCGCTTAACATATAAACCTATCCTACTACAGGGTTAAATGCTTTGCAAGCTGTTCTTTGCATTCATCCTGTGCTATACTGCCTGCAAATCCAGAAAAGGAGGCGTTTGCATGACAGCTTACAAGAGGATTTTGACCATTCAGGATATTTCCTGTGTGGGGCAGTGCTCGCTCACAGTCGCACAGCCCATTATCTCGGCCTGCGGTGTGGAGGCCTGCATTCTGCCCTCGGCCGTGCTCTCGAATCACACCGGTGCCGATTTTCACGGCTTTACCTTCCGCGATTTAACCGAGGATATGCCGGGCATCGCGGAAAAGTGGGAGCGAGAGAAGATATACTTTGACGCCGTTTACAGCGGTTATCTGGGGAGCATACGGCAGATTGCTCTGGTCAAAGATATGATGGAGAAGCTTTTGAATCCGGGCGGCCTCAAAATCGTGGACCCCGCGATGGCGGATAACGGCGCGCTCTACACGGGTTTTGACCTCGATTTTGTGCGGGAGATGGCGGCGCTCTGCGGCGAGGCGGATTACATACTCCCGAACTTAACGGAGGCCTGCCTCCTCACCGACACGCCCTATCACGAGGGGCTTTGGGAGGAGACGGAGGTGAAGGCGCTCCTCAAAAAGCTCGCTGCCCTCGGCGCAAAACATGTGATTTTAAAGGGGATCTCCTATGAGGAGGGGCGCATCGGCAACGCGGTCTATGACTGCGCGCGCGGAGAGCTGCGCTATGATTTCACCCTGCGCGTGCCGCGGAGCAGCCACGGGACGGGAGACTGCTTTGCCGCTGCCTTTACCGGCGCCATGATGCGCGGAAAGAGCGCCTTTGAGGCGAGCAAGCTTGCGGCGCGCTTTGTGGTCGCGAGCATACGTGCGACCGAGGACGACAAGGAGCACTGGTACGGCGTCAAATTCGAGCTTGCGCTCCCGCTGCTCACCGAGGCGCTCACCGTGCCGCTCTTTGAGCTGGACGGCAGTCGCATTGCGAGTCTCGAAGATTTCTACGCGGAGATAGACCGGGTGCTCACGGACGGAAGCGAGAAGACCGGTCACAATCTCTCCGCCCTCGATGACATATTGCGGGGCGGCTTCGGAAAGCACGCTTACGGACAGCAGATTCGCCTTCGCTGGAATCACTTTGAGGAGAGTGCGGAGGCGCTCGGCGAGGCAACGGTATTCCGTCTGCTGCGTGTGATTTTAGATCGCGAGACCGGTCACGACTGCAAGCTGGAAATTTGAGATAAAAAGCGTGTCGGGACGCGGAAGCGTCGCCGGGAAAGCAAAAAAAGAATGCAGGGCAATCTGCCCTGCATTCTTTTTTAGTCTGCGAGAAATACTTCCGCGTGCTGCACGCCGAAGCTCAGCGTGGCGGAGTGGCTCTCCATAAAGATGTCGATGTGCTTTCCGACCACGCCGCCGCCGGTATCCTCGGCGACATAGACGGTGCCGTTGATGACCACGCGCGTGCCCTCCGGAATGACCGAGGGGTCGGTTGCGATGGTGTGGTTCTCCTGCGCGAGTCTGCCGGAGCTGGTCATACGACCCCAGCCCTTGGAGCACTCATAGCAGGGGCAGTAGGCGGTGAGCTTAAAGACACCGAGGCTTCTGCCGTTTTTGCCGCTCACTTTCGGGCTGCTCTTGGTGCTTGTACTGTGGTTTGCGACAGCGGTCGACTTACTCTGCTTACCGCTCTTTGTGCTCGCCGCTTTTTTTGCGGCCTCGCGGGACGCCGCCGCTGCGCGCTCGCGTTCCTGTTTTGCAGCCTCTTCGGCGGCAAGGCGGGCAGCTTCCGCCTTTGCCTGTTCTCCCTTTTTCAGGTCTAACCAGGCGCGTTCCTTGTTGTTTCTGGTCTGAATGAGCGCATCTTGTGCGGCAAGACAGGCGTCATTGAGCAGGGGCACATCGATCTGATCGCTCAGATTTTCGTCGGCGTTTCGGACTGCGCCCATCACGCTGCCGGATGTGTCATAGAAAACTGCGCTTGCAGAGGGGGTGTCCGTCGGGGAGAAGGAGAGCAGTGTTTGGCTCGCACTCCCGGCGTTCGTCTCTTCGGCGGGCTGCACGGTCTTCGCTTCGCCCAGAGCACTGAGCGGCACGAGGAGCATGAGCAGAACCAGAAGAAAGATGCACGCCCTCTGAATGGCTTTCATACGTTTGTGCATGGTACCGAGTCCTCTTAAGAATTATGTAAGAATTACAGCTTTATTCTAAATGGAGGACCCCGTAACTGTCAATTAAATTCAAAAGGCGGGCACTTACTCGAGGACCAGAAAGACCTCGCGGTACTGGACACCGTGGGACCAGGCCTCGGAATTATTTGCGTAGTAGACGTCGACAACCTGACCGCGGACCCCCGTGTCTTCAACAATATAGACGGTGTCGCTGCCCGCAAAGCGAATCTTGCTGCCGCGCGGCAGTACGGACCAGTCTGCGGCGACGGTGCGTCCCACCTGCGGTACGGAGCCGTCCGCGCTGCGCTCACCGCGCGGGTTGGTAAAGCCCGTCGTCTTAAAGACACCGAGGGAAATTTCATTTCGAACCGCCGGGAGCGGCGCTGCGGTCTGTGCCTCCTCACCCGGAGCCTGGATGACAGCGGCCGCGCCGTTCTCGGCTCTGTCGCTTTCGCCGAGCTGCTTGGTCGAGGCAGCATTGGAACGAACCACAGCGGCAAAGCCGGGAACACTCGTCGAAACAGAAAGCAGCGCGCTGAGCGCAAGTATGCTTAATTTAGAATGAAGTCGCATGCGAAGTCTCCTTTCACGCGGAATGTTACAAAAATGTTACAGATATATTTGCAATATAACACGGGAGAGCGGTTTCGGCAAGAAAAAGCTGGGAGACAGGGTGTGGCAAGGCAGAGAAGGCGGACCGGCAAAAAAAACTTTTTTGATTTGCTTGACAAGAAAGTGCAAAGGGAATATAGTATCGACAGCAGGTGTTAGCACTCCAATCTAACGAGTGCTAACAACGGGAAGGAGGAAGTGATGGAGCTGGATGATCGAAAAATCATGATACTCAATGCAGTGATTAAAAACTACATGGAGACCGGAGAACCGGTGGGCTCCCGCACGATTTCAAAACTTCCCGGCTGCTCGCTGAGCAGTGCAACGATACGCAACGAGATGTGCGATTTGGAAGAGATGGGCTATCTCATCCAGCCGCACACCTCGGCGGGGCGCATCCCCTCCGATCGGGGTTATCGCTTCTATGTGGACGAGATTCTGAAGGAGACGGATAACGAGGTACAGGCCCTGAAGCGACAGTTTGTCGCGCGAGTGGACCGGCTCGAATCGGTGCTTCGGCGCATGGCGCGCATTGCGGCGGACAATACGAACTACGCTGCCGTCATCAGCGGCCCCAGTACAAGCCGGGCGCCCATTAAGCTCTTGCAGCTCTCCAAGGTGGATGAAAACCGCCTCTTGGTTGTGCTGGTGCTCGAGGGAAACTTAATCAGCAACCGCATCCTGAGCTTGAATCGGGAACTCGCCGAAGCCGAGCTCTTGCAGCTCAACCTCCTCTTAAACACCCGCTTGAGCGGGGTCTGTCTGCAGGATGCCGAGGACGAGCTTCTGGAGCGCCTGCTTCTCGACGCAGGCGAGAGCCGGGAGCTGGTCGCCTATCTCTTAACGGAACTGCGGCGTATGCTCGCGGAGGAGGAAGAACTGCAGATATACACGAGCGGCGCGACCAATGTGTTCCGGTATCCGGAGCTTACCGACGGCGGCGGCGCGAAGCGTATCATCAGCACCTTCGAGCAGAAGAAGCGCTTAAGGCGCATTGTGATCGACGCGGTGGAGCAGACGGGAGACGAACAGGAGGACATTCAGGTGTTCATCGGGGAAGAGTCCCCGGTGCCCGGGATGAACGACTGCAGTATCGTGACGGCGCGTTACGACTTGGGCAGCGGCCTGCGCGGCACCATAGGTATCGTTGGGCCGAAGCGCATGGACTATAAAAAGGTATTAAGCACCCTGCATGAGCTGATGCGGGAGATGGAAGAGAATTTCGGAGGAGACGATGGCTAAGAACAAGCATAAACACGAGCAAGAGGACAGAGCGACGGAGACGCTCAGTCCGGAAGAAGTTGCGGCCAAAGCTGCCGCCGAAGCCGCAGAGGCGCTTGCCGCGGAGGAGAACGAGGCCATGTGTGGCGAGGCGGCGGAAGGCTGTGCGGACAAGGCGTCTCAGGCGGAAATCGAAGGCCTGACCGACCGGCTGAAGCGCACCCTCGCAGAGTTTGAGAATTTCAGAAAGCGGAGCGAGCGCGAAAAGGCGCAGATGTTTGACCTCGGCGCCAAGTCGATTCTCGAAAAGCTCCTGCCTGTCATTGATAATTTCGAGCGCAGCGTATCTCAGGCGCCCGAGAGCGAAGAGCCGGGCATTAAGGCCTACGCCGAGGGTATGGAGATGATTTACCGCCAGCTCTTAAAGAATATGAAGGAGGCGGGCGTCGAGCCGATCGACGCAATCGGCAAGCCCTTCGATCCGAATTACCACAACGCGGTCATGCACGAGGAAAACGATGAACTCGGCGAGAATGTGGTCGCGGAGGAGTTGCAGAAGGGCTACCTCTATAAGGACAGCGTCCTTCGCCACAGCATGGTGAAGGTTGCGAATTAAAATAAAAGCTTACAAGAAACAGGTTTTGACACAAAACGAACAACAACAACTTACAAATTTGATTTACGGGAGGAAATAAACATGGGTAAGATTATCGGTATCGATCTCGGAACTACCAACAGCTGCGTTGCGGTGATGGAGGGCGGTAAGCCCGTCGTCATTCCGAACAGCGAGGGCGCAAGAACCACACCGTCCGTCGTTGCATTTACGAAGAACGGCGAGCGCCTGGTCGGCGAGCCGGCAAAGCGCCAGGCTGTCACGAATGCGGACCGCACGATTGCATCGATCAAGCGTCACATGGGCACGGACTACAAGGTTACCATCGACGGCAAGAGCTACACGCCGCAGGAGATTTCGGCGATGATTCTGCAGAAGCTGAAGGCGGATGCGGAGAGCTATCTCGGCGAGAAGGTCACCGAGGCTGTCATCACGGTTCCGGCGTACTTTAACGACGCGCAGCGTCAGGCAACCAAGGACGCAGGTAAGATTGCGGGCCTTGAAGTCAAGCGTATCATCAACGAGCCGACGGCGGCGGCACTCGCTTACGGCCTCGACAACGACAAAGAGCAGAAGATCATGGTCTACGACCTCGGCGGCGGCACCTTCGACGTGTCCATCATCGACATCGGCGAGGGCGTCATCGAAGTGCTCGCGACCAACGGCGATACCCATCTCGGCGGCGATGACTTCGATGAGAAGATTACGCGCTGGATGATCGACGAGTTCAAGAAGGAGGTCGGTGTGGACCTCGGCCAGGACAAGATGGCGCTTCAGAGACTCAAGGAGGCAGCGGAGAAGGCGAAGAAGGAGCTCTCGACCGCAACCACGACGGAGATTAACCTTCCGTTCATCACGGCGACCGCGGCAGGCCCGCAGCACCTTGCGATGAACCTGACCCGCGCGAAGTTTGACGAGCTCACGGCGGATCTCATTGAGCGCACCGTGATTCCGGTGCAGAATGCAATGCGCGATGCGGGCATCACGAACGCAGACCTCGGCAAGGTTCTTCTGGTCGGTGGTTCCACGCGTATGCTGAACGCGCAGGAGAAGGTAAAGCAGCTCACCGGCATGGAGCCCTCGAAGACCCTGAATCCGGACGAGTGCGTTGCAATCGGTGCAGCGGTGCAGGGCGGCAAGCTTGCGGGCGATTCGAGCGCGAGCGATGTGCTTCTCCTCGATGTCACCCCGCTCTCCCTCTCGATTGAGACCATGGGCGGCATCGCAACCAAGCTGATTGAAAGAAACACGACCATCCCGACCAAGAAGAGCCAGGTGTTCTCGACGGCGGAGGACAACCAGTCCGCAGTGGACATCCACGTTGTGCAGGGTGAGAGAGAGTTTGCACGCGACAACAAGAGCCTCGGCCAGTTCCGCTTAGACGGCATTCTCCCGGCGAGAAGAGGTGTGCCGCAGATTGAGGTCACCTTTGACATCGACGCAAACGGCATTGTGAACGTCTCCGCAAAGGATCTCGGCACCGGCAAGGAGCAGCACATCACGATTACCTCCGGTTCCAACATGTCCCAGGAGGACATTGACAAGGCAGTCAGAGAGGCTTCCGAGTTTGAGGCACAGGACAAGAAGAAGAAGGAGGCGATCGACGAGAGAAACGATGCCGACTCCCTCATCTTCCAGACCGAGAAGGCAATCCAGGAGGTCGGTGAGAAGCTCGGCGACAGCGACAAGGCGGCGGTCGAGGCAGATCTCGCTGCCCTCAAGGAGGCGGTGAACCGCGCACCGGCGGAGTCCATGACCGACGATCAGGTTGCGGACATCAAGGCCAACAAGGAGAAGCTGATGGCAAGCGCGCAGCAGCTCTTCCAGAAGGTCTATGAGCAGGCGCAGCAGAGCCAGACAACGGCTGGCGCAGAGAACGGCGGCTCCAACCCGGATGACGGCGTTGTGGACGGCGATTTCAAGGAAGTGTAAGAAAACGAGACGGCACGCGGGAGCTCAGCTCTCGCGTGCCCGTTTGAGAAAGGATCACGATGGCAGAACAGAAGCGCGATTATTATGAGGTGCTCGGGGTTTCAAAGGACGCGGACGATGCGGCGCTGAAGAAGGCATATCGGGTGCTCGCGAAGAAGTATCATCCGGATGCGAATCCCGGCGACAAGCAGGCGGAGGCGGCTTTTAAGGAGATCAACGAAGCTTATTCCGTTCTGAGCGATCCTAAGAAGCGGGCCCAGTACGACCAGTTCGGCCATGCTGCCTTTGACCCGCGCATGGGTGGCGGCAGCGGCGGCGGATTTTACGAGGGCAATGCGGCCGATTTCGGCGATATTTTCGGCGATATCTTTGGCGGCGGCGATATCTTCGGCAGCTTTTTCGGCGGCGGGAGAAGCGCGCAGCGCGCGGCGAATGCGCCGATGCGGGGCGCAAACGTCCATGCGACCGTGCGGCTTACCTTCGAAGAGGCAATCTTCGGCTGTAAGAAGAAAATCACAATCGACTACAAGGAGGAGTGCGAGACCTGTAAGGGCAGCGGCGCGAAGCCGGGTACCTCTCCCGAGACCTGCCCCACCTGTAAGGGACAGGGGAAGATCGTGAAAACAAGCCGAACGGCCTTCGGCACCATGCAGAATGTGCAGACCTGTCCGAACTGTCACGGCAGCGGCAAGGTGGTGAAGGAGAAGTGCACGTCCTGTAACGGCACGGGCTATAAGCGCGTTCGGAAGAGCTTTGAGGTCAGCATTCCGGCCGGAATCGACAACGGCCTTTCGGTCAGAATGCCGCAGGGCGGCGAGCCGGGTGTGAACGGCGGCGAGCGCGGAGATCTCCTGGTGGAGTGCATTGTGAGTCCGCACCCCATTTTTAAGCGTCAGGAGAGCAATATCTTCTCGACCGTGCCGATTTCCTTTGCGACGGCGGCACTCGGCGGTGTGATTCGCATCAAAACGGTGGACGGCGAGGTCGAATACACGGTCAAGGCGGGAACCCAAACTGACACGCGGGTTCGCCTGGCGGGCAAGGGTGTGCCCTCGCTCCGCAATCCGAAGGTGAGGGGCGACCACTATGTGACCCTTGTGGTCGAGGTTCCGACCAAGTTAAACGAGC
>CAUVLB010000036.1:0-8125 GCA_963552595.1 uncultured Stomatobaculum sp.
ATTATTCAGCTGAATGGTATGTGACGCTTTTTTGAAAAGCCGAGCAGATAGAAAAAAGGGGGAAATAACACAAACGAGGGAATGAAAAAGCACCAAGAGGAACGCAAATGCGAGATTTTTGGTATCGGAATGGCTCGTATGCATCGGCGAGATGAAAAGTAGACGATACCTGTTATAATTTATGAATTGCACTTGAATAACGTAGATAAAAAAGTTAAAATTGGATTAATATTGTGTATTCACGACAGTATACTGTCAGACAATAGATATCATCGGGATTTCGGCTTAACAGGAGGGTTTTATGAGGGAGAGAGCTTGGAGCTACTGGAAGCGGGCGCTCGCAATTTTAGTTGCGATGATACTCTTACTTGAGGCTATGCCGCTTCAGACTCTTGCCGCAAGCGGACGGGATAGTTATATCCCGCTGGTTGTGAGTGAGGACGAAGAGGACGAAGAGGAGATAGATTACACCGAGGATGCAGAGCTGCTTGACGACAGGCCACTGCTCGCGGCAGGCCTTTCTCCGCGGGCATTCCGCGCTTCGGGTTCCAATGCGACGCTCAGCAATGCGCTGCCGCTTGCTACGCCCTATGTCGCATTTCGCCAGTCCTCCGGGACCTATGCGCCCTGGACGGGTCCGGTGGAAGACGGTGTACTTACAGCGGGAAACAACTATGTGAAGCTCGATCCCGCCAACACAATCTTTCAGCAGCCCTCCGACTTTGTGATCGGAAAATACAATTCGAGGACCTTTAGTGTCCAGTTTGCGTTCCGTCCGAGTGAAATCTCGGACACGGTGCGCAATAATTTGGTCATGGAACTCTGGATTCCCGCGGGACTCGATTTAAGCGGAACGCCGAGTCTCACCGGTGTCAGCTTTTCTTCGCGTCGCCTTGCGGACGGAAGCTGGGTACTCACCGCGAAACCGGATCCGACCACCGCGAGTGTCAGCGGTCAGATTACGCTTGTGCAGGATCCGAACAGGCTGATTAACGAACTCCCGCTGTCTCAGGGTGAGTTCCCGTTTCGCATGCGCTTAATTAACAACTACGGGTCTACCAATCCGGCTGCGCCGCCGACGCTCTATACCGTGGACGGCGGAGATCATGACAAAACCACTGCCTTGACTTTGCGTACATCCCCGGCAAATCCGACCATGACGTTTAGCAATCCCTCGGACAGCTATACCTTCATGCCCGGTGAAATCGGCGGTGTTTGGAGTGTGACGGGGAGCACTCCGCTCGGGAAACCGGTGGGAAGACGCATGATTTCCTACAACGGTTATGAGACTTCGGCGGCCGAAGATGCCTTGGCTCCGCTCGGTACCGGTAATCTGATTACCAGCAGTTTTAATATCAACAATCCCGTTTGGTATCGAAAAGGACTGGAGTTTAAAGTTCATAAGTCTGAGGGGTATCTTGCCGAGACCGCAAAAATTCATATGGTACTCCCGGGGGAGGGAACACAATTTGAACAGGGTGGAACGCTTGCATGGACCTATGAGACAGATGACGGTTTCAGAATTCCATGGACAAGAATCGGCGCATATCAGGATCCCCCGACTCCCGCAAATCGGGATGTCGTCATCAATTTAAGAAACTTATACTCCCAGTATACAAGCGGTAAATTTGCGGAAGCGGTTTCGGGGTCCGGATTGAGCTATATCGACATATTCCGAAAGCCCGGTACATTTCATGTAAAGTATTTTCCGCTGGTGTATTATAACCGGCTTTATCAGGGAAACTGGGGCGCGACGGATTACACCGCAACGACGGGCTCTTACATTGAATATGCGGATAACACCGTATACGGCGGCACGAAACAGGACAGCGGTACACCGCTTCGCTTCCGTTTCATTCAGGGTACGGATCCGGTTCAAATTAAAACATCGAACGATTATCTGGATATGACCTACGGCGGTGATTATTACAGATATAATTTGGATGCTGTGCCGCAGTACAGCGCGACTTCGCCCGAGTATACGGATTCTGAAGAAGTAAAGTCCGGGTTCCGCTTTGACGATGAAAGCGATGCCTTTCAAATTCAGGATAACCTCTTAATTTCCTATGACTTTGAAGAAGCGCTCTCGCCGGTTTGGTTAAATCAACTCGGTCTCGCAAATGAATACGGCCTGGGTTACCGTATCTATGTCAAGGATGCGCAGACCGGGCAGACCGAAATCCGCACCCTGGTTCCCGGGGCACTCTACCCAAACTATACGGCACAGACCATCAACTACAACGGACAGAGCATTACCGAGACCGTCATTGACGGCACCGGCATGACGGACTATACCTTTGCGGATGCGAATGTCGCCGGCAACAAGAAGTACATTGCCCGCGTGGAGGTCTTTAAAAAAGAGTACGATTATAACCAGCGCGGCAGTTATATCTTCTGGAATGTTTATGATGCCGGACATCATAAGAACTGGTTTACCTTTAAGCTGCGTGCCTACCATCATCGCCTCTCGGACGGAACGGATATTCCCGATAACTATGAGGCAAAGGTACAGCGCAACATTTCTTCGGATCAAATACTTGCGGAAAACGGCGGCCAACCCTTCGCGCGCGAGTTTAAGGTAAAAACGCGTCATCTGACGGATGACATCCAAACCCAGGCCGCGGGCGGCTACACAATGGAAGTGAACCGCCACGACGAGATCAACATGCTCGGCCAGTATCGCATCGTTAAGAATCCGCAGACCATGGACTACAATGTGGACAGCACGGGCCAAGCCATCCCCTTCGGTGCTGCGGGCTATGATCCTGTGGTTCTTGAAATTTCCGGAGATGCGATTACCATCACGGAATATCTCGAGAAGGCAGATCTCCGCCTGCTCGGTGTTTGGGACAGCAGTGGAAACTATCACGACTTGCAGCAGGCCGGCATCGACCCGGAACAACCGACATATCTGAAGGATGGTATCTCGCGTTATACGGATACGGGCTTGAGTGTTTTTGGACTCTCCAACGACAGGGGAACATTTAGCGGCAAGGTTTACGACTTGAATGCTGTTTGCCAGGCGCTCGGAACACCCTATGCCACGCGTGTGGTCATGGCGGCGGATCAGGTCAATTCGTTTCAGACTAGCACCAATGGCGGTTTCCGGCAGTACCTCTTCTTTGCGCAAAAGGTCTATCCGGGACATCTGAACTATGACAATGCGGTCGGTACCAACGGTTCCGCAGACCTTCCGAAGCAGCTCGATTTTTCGAGCATGATTTACTGCCTTTACAGTGATTATAAGAGTGAGCAGGTCGACCACAACCCGCCGCAGGACAGCACGATACACGGCATTAATCATTACCACGGCTCCTCCAGAAAATCGTCTTCAAAGTCCGCAAAACTGGTCGTAGGAGACGGTGCCAAGGGGATTTCTGTACTTGATTTGGACTACTATGTGAATCCCTGGTCCCAGGTGGACAAGGGACGTCTCGGCGGCAACTTTTTGGAGCCTACCAAACAGACCTTTTTAAATCGCGCGAATTACATAGTAAACGTAATCGCACAGGGAACCTACGCGGCCGGAGAGGTTGCGGGACAGAGAGAGCTTGAGCTTACCCGCATTGAGGTGGATAATACGGGGGTCACCTGGACCAACCACTATATTCCGGAAATTTCGTATGAGAACGCGAGCATCGATTTTACGGGCACGAGCCCCTATCTGCTCTCACTGGTCAATGCGATCAGCTTTGACATCCAGTCGCCGAGCAACTTCCAGGACTTTATTTTGGATGCAACCCTTTCGGACGGAACGGTAAAGCACATTGAGGACACGGCCTATTACGCCTATACCTCGACCGGCAAGGGGCGCATGCACTACCTGATTCCCGGCGTAGATGTGAAGAACGGGCCCTATGTCACCTCGATTAAGGTGAGCTTCCCGAACAATAAGAACTGGGGCGACAACCGTGAAAAAATGGAGGTGTGGGGCAATAACAACGGAAACCGTCTGCTTCCGAGTGTCGGGTTATCGCTGGTGGAGCAGGATATTCCGAAAAAGTATCCGGGAACAACAATTCCGGTCGGATCTCTCAGCGAGAAGGATAGCGATCCGGGCTATGACAAGTTGACGGTCAAGGCAAAGCTCCACTATGAGAATGTCCTCGGCGAAGATATGACCACCGACCTCACACGCTTTGCGACCGAAGGTGCCAGCGAGCGCATTGCGTCGCAGCGCGTGGATGTTGCCTTTTTCCAGAACCTATTGAGCTACGCCTCGAGCAATACCTACCAGGGAAGAGAACTGACGGTCAGCGGACAGCTTCGTTTTGCGCCAACCATAGGCACTAAGAATCTTGCCGCGAGTAAGGATTTAAGGGTGCGGCCGACTTATTATCTGAAGATAGACAAGAGCTTTACCTATGTCGATAACAGCGCAAAAATCCAAGGCTTTGTGCCAAATGCTACCGGTGCGGGGATGATGTGGTCCGCAATCGGGATTCCGGATGCCACCTTTATTCCCGCGGGAACCGGTGCCGGACAGTCGGGACATGCAGACTACGGCATACTGGTGATTTCCACCGACCAGATACCGGAGAACGAGTTACCTGTGCAGGGACAATATCTGGGGGGGAGCTGGTATGGCTATATCAACTTTCTGAGTTTCAAGCTGCAGGCGGATTATTCCGCGGATCCGGTGGTTGTGAAACCGGTGCCGGGCGCTTGGCTTGACACCAAGTTCGATGCCAACCGCGACGGCAACGGCGGGAACTCCAAGGGGGTCGAAGTCGAGACTACAAATGACAACAACCAGCTCGTGCAGGATGCGCCCCGCGGCGCTCAGTTCGGCAATGCGACGGCAGCCAAGGCCGGGGCGAGTGCAAACGAAGCGGAAATGCTCTATGCCGCAAACGACACGACGCACAAGATCAACCAGGTGACGGCGCTCGGTCTGCTTGCGCTCGCGCAGGCAAATAAGCCCTACCAGGAGAGCTCGAGTCGCGTGACAAGCAGGGACCTCAATAACAATCCAAACATCTTCAGTGCAAAGGTATTCCTGACCAGTGACGACACGAATCCGACCAACGACTGGGAAATCTATATTCCCGTGCCGAAGGCGGGAGAGCAGTACAGCTACCTGAGCGGCGGCGTAACCCAGACGACCCCGGCTTCGCAGTTCTCAATGGACTATTACGGGGTAGATACTTCGGCGCTCACGGGGCTCAACTATACGATTTCGTATACGACGGATCCGAATCCGGCGGCAAACGGTTATACCGGTGCCAAGGCTGCTTCTTGGACGACAACCAAGCCCGCGGATGCGGATATCACGATGGTGAAGCTCAATGTGAGCAACATGCCGGCGGGCAGGAAGGCATCCGTCACGCTGCGCTATCAGTTGCACGAGCGGAAGAAGAAGTTGCTCAACCAGATGGATACGATTGTTGCCTACGGAAACTTCCGCATGGGCACCAATCCCACGCCCTTCTACGGGGCAGACGGACAGGCCAGCAATAAACTGGAGTATCTCTTGCCCGACCTCACCCTGAGCGGCATTGCATTTCAGGAGAATGATTTTAACTCGCTCTACGACGCGGGGACAGACAGCTATTTAAGCGGTGTCCGTATGAAGCTACTTGAGGCGGACGGCGTGACCGAAGTACTCCGGAGCGATAATAACCTTGGATTTGTCAGTACGACCAACGCAAATGGTTACTATATGCTCTACGCGCCGCACGAGGGCAACTGGGTGGTGCAAGCGGATGCATCTTCCTTAAGCCCGCTTCGTAAGCTCGTGAAAAAGGATCAGGGCAGCGATCTGAGTGTGAGTTCCCGTTTTGACCGGAGTACGAATCTCGCTGCGGTTACGGTGACTGCGAATGTACCGGCGGGACAGTACAACCTGCCCCATGTGAACGCGGGCTTCTACAACGTGCCCATTCTCGATCTCGCGGACCAGGTGCTCCACGCGGGCGATACGGCGACCACGGTGACGCCGACACTCACGAACCCGGTGGATCCCGCGAACCCGGCCGTGAACTATGCGATTCAGACTGGTGCGCCGACAGATCTTGTGACAGCGACCGGCAGCGGCGCTCTGACCGGAACGTTAACGCCGCAGAAGACGGGTGTCACGACCCTGCTCTTAACGACCGACGACGGCTACGGCGAGCTCATCAAGAAAGAGGTGAAAGTAAGGGTCTGGGCCGATGTGAAGTACGACAGCAACGGTGCGGACAGCGGCAGTATTTCACCGAACGGCGAGCAGCTCTATCCGTCGACAACGGCCGCGGGCGCGGATGCGCACACGGATGAGACGACGGCGAAGAGCTCGGCCGGAACAGCCGGTGTGGACACACAGTTAGTCCGTGCAGGCTACTACTTTGACGGTTGGAACACAAAGCCGGACGGCACCGGCACCGCGTATGCGGCGGGCGCTGCGATTAAGACCGGAAAGATTGACGGTGACTTAACACTCTATGCGGTCTGGAGACCGGTGACGCCGGCGACCGACAGCTTTAACATCGAGAAACTCTTAAAGGGAGACTACGGCCTCCTGCCGGACGGCCAACGTGCGCCGCTCACCGCAGAGAACTTCGGCTTCACACTGACCGGCACCTCCTTTACGGCGGCGCATGTGACGGCGGAACCCATGCCGACCGGCTCTGCGAAGGAGAGTTCCCGCGACGAGACCCCGGGTCAGAACCCGGTGGTCAAGTATACGCTTTCGAGCGCAGACCTCTCGCTGATTACCCCGGGTTCCCCGGTGTTGACCGAGAATGCGACGGCAGGCGCTACCTTTGCGAGCGGAACCTTCAACTTCACGATGCCCGGTACCTATGTTTACACCCTCAAGGAAGAAGCGGGCAGCGCACAGTACTACGGTTACAATGCCCGCGTCTACACGATTACCTATGTGGTGACGCAGAGCGGCAGCGGCCTCGGCAATGCGCTGAGCTTTACGAGAACCATCGCTTACACCGATGCGACCGGCGCAAGTGTAACTGTCCAGACGGCAAGCTTTGAAAATACCTATCAGCTGCCGCGCTACACGGTTAGCTTCGATCCGGACCAGGGTAGCTTTACGCCCCCGGCGCAGACGCATCGCTACGGCGACCGCGTATCGGAGCCGCCGGTTCAGAACAATGCGGCAGGCGTTGCGACCTCCCCGGCGGGCGAACGCTACGGCTATCACTTTAAGCACTGGAAGGCCGCGGACGGAACGCAGTTCCAGTTTGTGAACAGCTCGGTGCGCGCGAACTTCACCCTGACCGCGGTCTGGGAGATCAACACCTACCCGGTCAAGGTGCTCGACTCTGCAACGGCAGATGCGCCGCATGCGAATGAGGTCATCTTCGACAACGGCGGTGCGCCTATGGCGCACGGCACGGTGCTGAATGCGCCGACCGCGCCGGAGAATAAAACCGGCTACCACTTTGACCAATGGGAGAACGATGCGGATCACAGCACCTTCACCTTCGGAAACCCGGTTACGGGTCCGCTGACCGTCCGTGCGGTGTATGCACCGAATGCGTATACGGTGAAGTATGATAAAAATGCGGCAAGCGCGAGCGGAACCACAGCGGATTCCGCCCATGTCTACGACCAGACGAGAGCGCTCACCGCAAACGGCTATACGAACCCCGGCTATTACTTTGCGGGCTGGAGCCGCACGGCGGGCGGCACTACGGTCGACTTGAATGACGGCGACAACGTGCTGAATCTGACAAGCCAGAACAACGGAACGGTGACGCTCTATGCTGTCTGGCAGCCGGTTACGCCGGTCAGCGACAGCTTCAATGTGAGTAAGCTGCTCTTCGGAGACTTCGGAGCGCTGCAGGGTGGTGAAACCGCACCCCTGGTGCCGGATACCTTCCGCTTTGTATTACAGTCGGTCACGACCCCGACAGGCACAACGACGGTGCTTCCGGTCCTGCCGGGCGGCGGCGCCGCTTCCGGTATCACGGTGACCCCGGGTGCGGGAACCATGGGCTATGCGCTTCCGAGCGCACAGCTGCAGGTTCCGGCTGCGGGCAGCCAAGCGGCGACCGCAGGAGCGGCCGCGCTTGCAAACTTCCCGGCAGGCCTCTTTACCTTTAGCTTCCCGGGTACCTATTTGTATACCCACAAGGAGACCGCGGGCTCCGCGCAGTACTACAGCTACGATCCCGCCGTCTACACG
>CAUVLB010000037.1:0-8108 GCA_963552595.1 uncultured Stomatobaculum sp.
CCCATTCCGCTCATAAGCACCCTCCATAGTCAAAAAAACCCTTGGAATGTATTTACCAAGGGCTTTTTTAAGCTCGCCCGCCCCCGGAGTCTATCCGGGGCTTTTTTTGTTTGAGAGGAGGTTCTATGCACGAAGAAATGATGCACCGTGCCGTTTTGCTTGCCGCACGAGGCCGCGGGCACACGGCGCCGAACCCGCTGGTGGGTGCCGTCCTCGTAAGGGACGGCGAAATCCTCGGCGAAGGCTGGCATGCGATCTACGGCGGTCTCCACGCGGAGTGCGCCGCGCTCGAGGACTGTACGCGCCGCGGGCACTCTCCCAAAGACGCGATTCTCTATGTGACGCTGGAGCCATGCTGCCACCACGGAAAACAACCGCCCTGCACCGAGGCCCTCATCGAAGCCGCTGTGCGCGAAGTCTTTGTGGGCAGCGCGGACCCAAACCCGCTGGTTGCGGGTAAGGGCGTGGCCGCGCTCCGCGCGGCGGGCATACGGGTCACGGAAGGCTTGCTCTCGGACGAGTGCGACGCCCTGAACGCGCCCTTTTTCCGCCACATGAAGACAGGGCTCCCTCTGGTCACCGTGAAATACGCGATGACCCTGGACGGTAAGACGGCCTGCGCTTCCGGCGCCTCCCGCTGGATTACCGGAGAGACTGCGCGCGAGGAAGTCCACCGAAGCCGTGCAGCGACCGGCGCTGTCATGGTCGGCATCAACACCGTGCTGAAGGATGACCCTCTTCTAAACTGCAGAATTCCGGGCGGCAGAAACCCGCTCCGCGTTGTCTGCGACTCTGCGCTCAGAACCCCGCTCTCCTCTGCCCTCGTAAAAACTGCGGCGGAGATTCCGACTCTGCTCGCCTGCTGCACTGCGGACAGCGAACGCCATGCACCCTATCTCCGTGCCGGCTGCGAAGTTCTCTGCTTTTCCGGCGAGCGAGTTCCGCTCCCGGAACTGCTCCGTTGTCTCGGCGAACGCGGCATCAACGAAGTCTTTGTCGAGGGCGGCGCCGAACTCGCCTGGTCCCTCATCTCGGAAGGACTTGCCCAGCGCGTGCAGGCCTATATCGCCCCAAAACTTTTCGGCGGCCGCACGGCCCCCTCCGCGCTCGGCGGAGACGGCGTTGCCCTGCCGGATGAGGCGTTTCGACTGAAAAATCTCCGCCTGCGGCAACTGGACTCCGACATTTTACTCGAGGGGGAACTCTGATGATGTTTACCGGACTAATTGAAGAACAGGGGCGCGTGCTCACAGCGCCTCGCAACGGAAAACTGAGCCTTGCCGCCGCCAAGGTATTAGAGGGGATTGCACGCGGCGACAGTATCTCCGTAAACGGAGTCTGTTTAACCGTGAGCTCTTTTTCCGGGCAGAGCTTTACCGCCGATGTTATGCCGGAAACCCTGCATCGCTCGAATCTCGGAGAACTGCGCACAGGCAGCCTTGTCAATCTGGAGCGCGCTCTCCCGGCAACGGGTCGTTTCGGCGGTCACTTCGTGAGCGGGCACATTGACGGGGTCGGCACTCTGCTCTCCGTGCATCCCGACGGCAATGCACTCCGCTTTTCGATACGTGCGGCACCGGAACTCCTTGGCGGCATCGTAGAAAAGGGCTCGGTTGCAATCGACGGCATAAGCCTCACCGTGGTCGAACTTACGGAGCGCATGTTTTCCGTCTCTGTGATTCCGCATACGGCAGCCGTCACCACGCTCTTGGCGAGACGTCCCGGCGACCGCCTCAATCTGGAGACTGACATGATAGGAAAGTATGTCCGGCGGGCGCTCTCCCTGTCACAGCCTTCAAACACTGCTTCCACCGACGAGAGCCTGCTTCGTGCCCTCGCTGATTGAATGTCACGTTTTATGAAAAGAAGGGAGTTATCATGGCTTTTTCTACGATTGAACAGGCGCTCGAAGATTTGCGGCGCGGCAAAGCGATACTCTGTGTGGACGACCCCGAGCGGGAAAACGAGGGAGATTTGATCTGTGCGGCGGAATTTGCGAGCACAGAACTCGTGAATCAGATGGCAAGTCTCGGGCGAGGTCTGATCTGCCTCCCCATAGACCAAAGCTATGCGGAAAAGCTCGCGCTTCCTACCATGTCTTCCGTAAACAGCGATAATCACAAGACGGCCTTTCTGGTCTCCGTCGATCACATTGAGACGACCACCGGAATCAGCGCTGCAGAGCGCGCCCTGACCGCAAGGAAGCTGGTCTCCGAGGACGCCGTTCCCTCCGATTTTCGCCGCCCCGGCCATCTCTTTCCGCTCCTTGCCCGCCCGCACGGCGTGCTCGAGCGCCGCGGCCACACCGAGGCGACCGTAGACCTCTGCCGCCTCGCGGGATTAAAGCCCGCCGGTCTCTGCTGCGAGATTATGCGCGAAGACGGGGAGATGATGCGCACCAAAGAACTGCTCTCCCTCGCCGAGCGCGAAGGCCTTTGCATCATCAGCATCGAGGACTTGGTGCGCTACCGCGAGCGCTACGACTATGCGCTCGAAGAAGCGGCGAGCGCCGCACTCCCAAGCGCCTTCGGCGATTTTGAAATCCACGGTTTCTTCGATCCGCTGAGCGGCCTCGAACACCTTGCACTTGTAAAAGGAGAGGTGAACGGTAAGCGCAATGTCCTCTGCCGCATGCACTCCGAATGCATGACCGGCGATGTCTTCGGTTCCAAGCGCTGCGACTGCGGCGAACAGCTGCAGCGCGCTCTGAGACAGATTGAAGCGGAGGGACAGGGTGTCCTCCTCTACCTACGCCAGGAGGGACGCGGCATAGGACTCCTCAACAAGCTGAAGGCCTATGCCCTCCAAGAACAGGGACTCGACACCGTCGAGGCCAACCGTGCCCTCGGCTTTCCGGACGACCTTCGGAATTATGCGCCCGCGGCGGCCATGCTCCGCAGTCTCGGCGTGCAGTCCCTGCGTCTTATGACCAACAATCCCGATAAAATCGCGCAGCTCACGGACTTCGGCATTCCGGTCACATCCCGTGTCCCGATTGAGATTCCCGCAAACCGCCACGACATCCGTTATCTCCGCACCAAACAGACGCGCATGGGGCATCTTCTGGGCGAGACCCTGCTCCGCGAAAGCTGCTGAAACGCTTTGCATGCAAATACCCCTGACCTTGAACAAGAGAAAGAGAGGATACAACCATGAATCTTTACGAAGGAAGCTTATATCTCGAGGCCCCCGAAAAAGTCCGCGTCGGCATTGTCGCGGCGCGTTTTAACGACCTAGTGGTCTCCCGCCTCGTTGACGGCGCGGAGGATGCCCTGCTCCGGCACGGCATGCTTCCCGCACAGATTTCGCTCGCCAAGGTGCCGGGCGCCTTTGAGCTCCCCCTCGTCGCCAAAAAGATGGCGGAGAGCGGTAAGTACGACGCTGTCATTGCGCTCGGCGCGGTGATACGCGGCGACACAGACCACTATAACTATGTGTGCAGCGAGGTCTCCAAGGGCATTGCCGCCGTCGGCTTGGAGAGCGGCCTCCCTGTGCTCTTCGGTGTCCTGACCTGCGATACATTAGAGCAGGCCCTGCTCCGCGCGGGCTCGAAGGCCGGCAACAAGGGCTTTGAATGCGCGGTCGCTGCGCTCGAAATGGTTTCTCTCCTCGAGAAACTCTGAGCCTGATTTTCGCTTCGCTTCCGCAGCGAACTTCGCTTTCGAATGTACGTATCAACTTAAGCTGTTTTTCGGAAGCACAAGCCGCAGCCTTTCTCGCTTGCTTTTGCCGCAATGACCGCTTGCCAAAACAGACACAGACTCGGAACAAGCCTCAAAAATTCAAAAAGAGCTCGTCTCCGGTTTTCCCGGCGGCGAGCTTTTTCCCTGTTTCGAACCCCTACTTCTCAAATCTCAATCACATACTGTCTTCAACGCTCTCTATTTTTCTTCCCTGCATATTTGCCTGATTTGCGCCGCCGCGCGCAGAGCATATGCCTCATCGTAATTCTTGCCATGCCCTTGTTTTGCTCGGTTTTGCGTGTTAGTATCACCTTTGATGCCTATAACTCCACTGTATAACGGGAGACTGTCATGACCCTTCAGCAAATCTATTATCTCACGGAGATTGCCGCGGCCGGCAGCATCAATCGCGCCGCGGAGAAGCTCTTTCTCTCACAGCCCGCGCTCACAAACGCCGTCAAAGAGGCCGAGGAAGAGCTCGGCTTTCGCATCTTTAACCGCAACTCGCGCGGCATCAGCCTGACCCCGGACGGCACCGAGTTTTTGGCGCGCGCCCGGGAATTACACCAACAGTATGAACTCCTCATGGACCGCTTCGGTAGCGCGCGGCAGGTGCGCCAGCGCTTCTCGATTTCGACCCAACACTACTCCTTTGTGACCCAGGCCTTTGCCCGCATGACAAAGAGCTTTGACACCAACGAGTACCAGTTCTCCGTCCTCGAGACCCGCACCATCGATGTGATCCGCAATGTGATCAGCGGCAAGTCCGATGTGGGCATACTCTACGAGAGCGGCTTTAACCATCGCTTTCTCTCCAAGATTTTCCGCGAGGAACTGCTTGAATTCCACCCGCTGATCGAGTGCAACGCCTATGTCTATCTCTACAAGGACCACCCGCTGGCCTCCCTCGACGCCATCAGCTTCGAGGAGCTTAAGCCCTATCCCTGCATTCAGTTCGATCAGGGCGAGGACAGCTCCGCCTTTCTCGCCGAGGAGATTTTAAGCGACCGCGACTACCCGCGCGTCATCAAGACCTCCGACCGCGCGACCAATTTAAATCTCATGCGCTCCATTCAGGGCTACACGCTCTGCTCGGGCATCATAAGCCGCGATTTAAACGGCTCCGACTATGTCGCCGTGCCCTTCCGCGAAGACAGGCGAAATAAAAATCAGACCATGCGAATCGGCTACATCTTAAAAAAGGGAACCGTTCCGAATGATCTGATGCTTCGTTTTTTGGAAGAAATTGAATTTTGTCTCAGCGCCGAGCGGACGGAGGCGTGAGCGCACGCATCGCGTTCAGCACGGCGAGGACCGTGACACCGACATCGCCGAAGACCGCCTCCCACATATTGGCGAGTCCGAAAATGCCGAGAACCAAGACCGCTGCCTTGACCGCCAAGGCGAAAGCGACATTCTGGCGCACAATGCGAACGGTCTTTCTCGAAATGCGTATGATGTCCGCGAGCTTCGAGAGCTCATCGTCCATAATGACAAGATCCGCTGCCTCAATCGCCGCGTCGCTCCCGAGGGAACCCATCGCAATGCCCACATCCGCGCGCATCAATACCGGCGCATCGTTGATGCCGTCGCCCACAAAGCCGACCCGTTCTCCGGGCTTCGCTTCTTTTAACAGGCGCTCCACCTGCTCCACTTTATCCGCGGGCAAAAGGTCGTGATACACAGTGTCGACGCCGACTTCCGCCGCAATGGCCTCCGCGGCCTCCTTGCGGTCACCGGTCAGCATGACCAGCTTCTCGACCCCGACCGCGCGGAGCGCTTTCAGCGCCTCCGCAGCCCCCGGCTTTAAGACATCCGCAATGACAATGTGCCCCACATAGCAGCCGCCGTGTGCCGCATAGACCACGGTGCCGTGCTCTTTGACCGCGGGGAAATCAATGTCTTTGCTCTTAAGCAACTTTTCGTTGCCGAGTAGCAGCTCTCTTCCGTCCAGCTGTCCCGCGAGGCCGTGTCCGGCCGTCTCGTGCATCTCGCCGAGCCGCGCCCGCTCTATGCTGCTGCCGTAGGCCTGCAGTATGGACTGTGCAATGGGGTGCGCGGAAATGCTCTCACCGTGGGCCGCAAGCGATAAGAGCTCCTCCTCGCTGAGCCCGGAGCCCTCCGCAGGGTGAATGCCGACCACGCGGAATTCTCCCCGCGTCAGTGTCCCGGTCTTATCGAAGACCAGGGTCTTTAACTCCGCAGCGCTCTCCAGAAAATTAGAGCCTTTGACCAAAATGCCGCGCTTCGATGCCGCGCCTATGCCGCCGAAGAAACCGAGGGGCACCGAGATAACCAGGGCACAGGGGCAGGATACAATGAGGAAGATGCAGGCGCGCTTAATCCAGGGCGCCGCGGGCACGCCGAGAATGAGCGGCGGCAAAATCGCGAGTAAAAAGGCCGTGATTGTGACCACCGGCGTATACCAGCGCGCAAAGCGGGTGATAAAGTTCTCCATGCGGGTCTTCTTCTCGCTTGCGCTCTCGACCAACTGCAAAATGCGCGCAACCGTCGAGTCCTCATACGCCTTGGTCGTTTTCACACGGAGCGCGGTCTCACCGTTCACGCAGCCGCTGATCACCGTGTCGCCGGGTCTCACCTCGCGCGGCACCGGCTCACCGGTCAGCGCCGCCGTGTCGAGGAAGGAAGTTCCCTCGAGGACAATGCCGTCAAGCGGCACCTTCTCGCCGGGACGGATTAAGATGACCGAGCCCACCTCCACCTCGTCGGGATCCAGCTGCTCGATTTCACCCTCGCGCTCCACATTTGCAAACTCCGGCGCAATGCTCATCATCGCCGTAATTGACGCGCGGGATTTTCCGACCGCGAGCGACTCAAAGAGTTCACCGACCTGGTAAAAAATCATGACCGCGCAGGCCTCTGAGTACTCGCCGATACAGAAGGCGGCGACCGTTGCGATGAACATTAAGAAGTTCTCGTCAAAAACCTGGCCGTTTCGTATGTTCTTAAGCGCCTTTAAGATGACCTCTCGGCCCACCAGAAGATAGGGGAAGAGAAAAAGGACGCCGAGCATCCACGCGGGCATTTGCAGGCTTTCGGCCTTGCCGCTCTTCTCAAATATCAAAATCTCCGCATAGCCCGCAACCGCGAGCAAAATGCGATTTAACAGGGTTTGCTGTTTCCGATTCATATGAGCCCCCCTCAGCGGCTCACGCTGAAATCCGCTTCGATTTTCTGCCCCGTCCGAATCGCTTCCTCGAGCACTTCTTCAAAGACCTCATCGGCCGCCTCCAGGGTGAACTTCTGCATCAGGAAATTCACCTTCACATCCACAACACCGTCCAGCTTCCGAATCGCATCCTCAACCTTCTTTGCGCAGTTCGCGCAGTCAATCTCACAAGCAAATTTCTTTTTCATCTCCTGCCTCCTCATTCCGAAATGTGTTCCAGTCCCTGGCCCATCATGGTCCTCACATGCTCATCCGCCAGCGCATAAATCATTGACTTTCCCTCGCGGCGCGCCCTGACAAGTCTCGCTTGCTTTAAGAGTTTGAGCTGATGGGAAACCGCCGACTGCGTTAAATTGAGACTCTCCGCGAGCTCATTCACACCGTACTCACCCGAAAACAGCCGGTAAAGGATGCGTATCCTCGTCGAATCGCCGAACACCTTAAAGACTTCCGCCAAATCGTAGAGCTGATCCTCGCTCGGCGCCCTCTGCATTGCTGCCACCGTCATGCCTTCCTCCTCTCAACTTGCAAGTCTTTTTCATGTCTGAACATATGAGCATTTGTTCATGTGTTGAATTCAGAATACCACTTTTCTCGGAAATGTCAAAGAAATTTCAGCTTTAACGCCGCTAATTTTTGTTGCCGAAGAGCTTCTCTGCCTTTGCCCGCAATGCCGCAGCCGTCAGCTGCCGCTCCTCTGCGCCAAAGAGCGCCGAAACCACGGCAATGCCGGCCGCCCCGCTCCCGGAAAGTCTCTCGACGTTTTCTTCGTTAATGCCGCCGATTGCGACCACGGGGATCGAAACCGCCTCCGTGATTTCCCGGAAGGCAGCAAGGGATAGCGGCAGGGCATCCGCCTTGGTCGCTGTCCCGAAGACCGCCCCCGCGCCGATGTAATCGGCCCCGAGACGCTCTGCCTCCCTTGCGGCCTCCACGCTTCTCGCCGTGATACCGAGTATCTTCCCCTCGCCGACCAAAGCCTTAATACTGCCGTCCGGGAGCTTTGTCGTATCTCCTCCCGAAATGCCGAGCGACCGCGCCGCCACCTCTCGGAGATCCGTCTGTCCGAGGTGCACACCATCCGCCCCGCTTTTTTGAAAGGCTTCCAAACTGTCATTCATGAGAAAGGGAATCCCCGCCGCGCGGCAAAGCGCCTGCACGCGCTCCCGCTCGGCCGCGAGCACCGCGTCCTCCTTCTCCTTTACTCTCCACTGCAGCATGGTGATGCCGCCGTC
>CAUVLB010000038.1:0-8047 GCA_963552595.1 uncultured Stomatobaculum sp.
AACATCGCCGGAAGTCGTTGTAAGCCTTCGATTATAGTGTCCGCTTCGATAACCCTGGCGCGCTTCATTACGCTCATAACGAATCGCTTGTGTAAGCGTTTCAGCTCCTTTTTCCAGGAGTTCATTCAAAGTTCTCTTACAATCACGAGTTCACTCTTCACCCCGTTCAACTCTATCCGCTTCTCCGCGCCGGGCGTATCAAAGGGCTCTGCTGCTTTCCCCTCATGCGCATAAGAAATCCGTGTGCCTATGCCCTTTGCCTTTGCCGTGAAGACCGCATCCGCCGGGACATAGAGCTTTGAGCAGGCCGAGAGCTGGTTGAGTTCCAGGGAGCTCGCAAGACTTTTGCAGTGAATCTCCATATCGAGGTTACCGTCAATTTCCACGGTGCCGGGAACCGCGTCGAGATATAGCTTCCGGTTCCTTCCGCCGAGCTCAATGCGCTCGCAGTCCAGCGAACTGAGACTCACCCGTTCTGCATTGACCGCGCACTCTACTTTTCCGAGATAGGCCGCCGGGAGTTCCGCATAGATGCTGAGTCCCTCTTTCGAGGCGCTCTCGCTCAGCCCGTTCTTTCGGAGCAGTTCCAGATCGAGCCGCCGCTTTGTATCGTCCAGTTTGATTTTAAAATCACTCTGCAGCGAGGCGAGAGTACCAGAGACCAGGCGAATGCGCAGTTTCTCTCCCGAATGGCCGGAAAGGAATACTTCTTTGGCGCTGCCGAACTTCATATCGTAGTGTTTCACTTCGTCGATATCGTATTCGGTGACGCTCTCATAGCGATGCGCCGCTGTCGCTTGCGCTTTTGTCTCCCCCGTAAGCAGTTCGTCTACGGTGGTTCCAAACAGGGCTGCGATTGCCCGGAGGTTCTCGATGTCCGGTGTGCCGCCCTCGGTCTCCCACTTGGTAACGGCCTGTCTCGAAACATGCAGCTTCTCCGCCAACTGTTCCTGGGACATGCCCGCGGTCTTCCGAAGGGTTTTTATTTTCTCTGCGATTGTCATGTTTTGACCTCCTGTGTCTTGATGGCCTCAGTATAAAAAAATCGCAGCGGCACACAAGAAACACGGGCTTACATTTCAAATTTTTCTTGCTACGCTCCGTAGCAAAGCGCTTAATCCCAGCGATAAACGTCGTTTCGCTCTAAGGCTGTCTTGCAGCGCGGGCATATCTTCTCGACCTTATTGTCCCAAATTTCTTGCTCCGATAAGACGCGCATCTTTCCGCCGCAGTCCTTGCAGCGGTGTTCATAAGCCCCGTAGAGTTCGTATCCCTCCTCCTCGGGCACTGTCCAGTGTTTTTCCGGGATCGGCTTTGCCTGTAATTCGGCATCCTTCGGAATATAGGCTGTCAGCAATGCTTCGTTATCGAAGCTACCGCAGTTCGCGCACCGAAGCAACATGAGGTGCCCATCCAGAAAGGTTCCTGGATATGTTTCTACCAAATCCTGCCACTCAGCTCCGTATGCGCCGGCACGGGCTTTCTGAATCAGCTGATGGCAAACCCAAGGATATCCGAAACCGACTCCCAGCTGCGCAGAAAACTCATACCCGCAATTCGGACAAATCCACGATAAACCTTCCCCCATGGCACACACTCTCCCTTCTCTTGTCGCACACAGTTTTTAATAATAGCTTCCTGTCGATAACAGTATAACGCGTTCACGAAAAAAAGAGCCACCCTTGTGGCTCTTTCCTACCATACCGCTCAATCTTCCCGCTGTATAAAGTTGGTCTCCGCTCCTCCCTCGGTCTCCGGGTACGGTATGCCCTGTTCTTTTGCGAGGGCAAAGCTTCGCATCATCCAGACCATGTTCCTTGCAAGGTTCCGCATGGTCTGCATGCCTTCCCGGTCCATGGCGGCATCTGCCGCGGTCAGGCCGTGGGTGATGTTCCAATAGGTGGAGCCCGCGACCGGCATCTGCGAGATCCCGAAGTATTTGTTCAGCACATCAAAAGAGGCCGTGGTGCCGCCTCTTCTCGCGACGGCTATCGAAGCGCCGGGCTTAAAGGCAAAGGGATTCTCGACATTCTGAACGGAGTAAAACGCCCGGTCGAGAAAGGCCAAAATGCGACCGCTCGGATGCGCATAGTAAACGGGTGTCGCAAAGACAAAACCGTCGGCCTCTTTGGCGAGCGCCGTGAATTGATTCACCGCGTCATCCCGAAACACACAGGCATCGTGCGTCCCGCAGTAGCCGCACTGAATGCAGTCCCGTATGGGCTGATTGCCAAGCTGTATGACCTCGGTCTCCACCCCTTCCGCAGAGAAAATCTTCTGCATCTCCTTGACTGCCTGCATGGTGGTGCCGTTCGCATGGCTGCTGCCGTTCACAAAAATAACCTTCACGATAAAATCCTCCTTCGCGCCGCGTGGCGGTACGAGGACTTATCATAGCGCTTTTGGGAGTTTTTCGCTATATCTCGGCTTTCCGTAAGCTGCGCGTTCCGTTGTGTCCGTCACTGCTTCAGCCTCTGTCCCGCTCTTTTTCCTTTTCCTCCCGATACACCTGCCACGCCCTCACGATCGAAATTACGATTGCTACCATGGTATAGACAGCAAGTAGCAACATCCCGTAGCCCTTCGGCGAAAACGCAGTGCTGACAATGCCGAGTATCCCCGCCGCGACCAGCATGATCCCCGCAAAGCGGTTGCTCTTCTGCCAGGTGATGTCGTTATATCTGGTCCAGGACATGCGAAAGCCGACCAAGCCGTTTCGCTTACACTTCTGCAAAACATTGCCGACCAGCACGAGCAGCGCCCCGCAGAGTATGGTCAGGAGCTTATCGCCCGCAAGGGTGCTGAGGAAGCTTTCGCCCCGCAGGGCGAGCACGGTGTTATAGAGGAGCACCCCCTGTATGCAGCTTAAGATTAGGATCTGCGGGAAAATCACAATGTCGAGCACCTTGGCATTCGCTGCGGCCGCCTGCCTTTCCTTGTCGCTCCCCGCCTGTTCCGCTTTTCTATGAAAATGAAGCCGTAGAAAGCGGCTGCCGAAGGAAACCAAAAGCAAGACCACCGGCAAAATCAAAAGTTCGTACTTACTGCCGTATCGCGTCACGTTTCCGGCAAAGTCATAGTGCGCCGGTATCACTGCGGGCAGCTCCCGCAAAACCAATAGCGTCACAAACAGGCAGAGCGCCGCAATCATTTTTGTAACTTGTTTCATGCCTTTCTCCCTCCGAAAGGTTCCGCCCGGAAAATCAACTCCCGCAGGACGGTCTTGTTGCGTTCATCGCAGACAAACAGAGAAGCTCTTTTTGATTTTATTTTTCTGCACTTTCTTCCAAATACACTTTCCTTGAATACCATGTGGTCGCTATAACGGCGAGCAGCAGAAATACCGTGAACAGTCCGAGTGCAAGTTCTGCGGAGGGCGCAAGCAGCGCACTGACCATGCCGAGCAGCCCGGCGATCACCATGGCTGTGCCCCCAAAGCGGTTGCTCTTCTGCCAGGTGATGTCGTTATATCGGCTATACGGCAGGCGCACGCCCACATTGCGGTTTTTCCGGGTCTTCGGCAAGATGTTGCCGAGCACAATCAGCATAACGCTTGTCAGAACACACATCGCTTTCTGCGCCGTTTGCGCAATGCTCGCCCCCGCCTGCGCTCCTCCCGCAGTTCCGAAATGCTCTGCGGTCCAGGCCGCAGACCACAGCAGCCCGGCCTGCAACAGGCAGAAAAAGAGATTCATCACAAGTCCGACCGATACAAGCACCTTTGCATTCGCCGCCGCTCCCTGTGCCTCTTTGTCATCGCCGACGGCCCGGCGTTCAAAGTGTGCCACAAGAAACTGCCAGAGCAGCGTAATCAAAAGCGTGACCATGGGTAAAATCAGATAGCTGTACTTACTGCCCCAGCGTCTCACCTCTCCGCCGATTGAATAATCCACTGGAAGCAAAGCAGGCATGGTCTGCAGAGGAATGATTGTAACCATCAGAGTAAGCACCGCGAGTAACCACACTGTTTTTTTCATGACTTCCTCCCTCCGAACTGTTCCACCCAGAGGATCAATTCCTGCAGGACGGATGTGTTCAGTTCATAGTAGACAAAATTTTTCTCCTTATATTCGCTCACCAGCTCTGCGCCCTTTAAGAGCCGCAGATGGTAGGAGAGCGCCGGCGGACTCACGCCGAGTTTCTCCGCAATCTCCCCGGCGCTCAGACGCCCGTCCCGCAGCATGACCAGAATGTCGCGCCGCTGCGGGTCCGAGAGCACCTTGAAGATACTGATCTCTCCCATAGAGGTATCACCTCCTTAAAATTTCTTTTAATTAGATTTTAGCACGTCGTTCTCGCCTGTCAATCAGTATTTCAAAATGTTTTTAAACTGTCAGCATTCTGTTTCCATATCGCTCCGTGCTGTTCTGACCGGTATTTTTTGCCTCGCTTTCTCCCATCACACTTTCTACCACGCGTTCTCTCTTCGCGCTTTCTTCCCCCGCTTTCCGATTCCGCTCTTTTTCCCAAAGCAGTACAGAGGGCAGCAAAAAAGAGGACGGATGTCTCCGCCCTCTCGCTTTCCGGCGCGCTGCGCCGCTGTTCCGGTTTTCCGGTTCGACTTTTACTTTCCCCTGCTTTTGCGCTGCCGCTTTCTCTTAAGCGGTGACCTTCGTTTCCGCTCTCCCTGTTCTCACAGGAGCTTCGCGCGGAGTTCCTCTGCGCTGAGGGGGCTTAAGTAACTCGGCGCCACATCGAAGATGGTCTTGCAGCCGGTCTGTCCCTCCGCAGCGAGGCGATGCGCCGCACGCGCATAGGCCGCGAGCACCGCACCGGTGAACTCGGGGTTCGAGTCGAGCTTTAAGCTGAACTCAATGAGCTCCTTGTGCTCCTCATGAAAGCCGCTCACACCGCTCCGAATCACAAAACCGCCGTGCGGCAGCTCCGCGTGCTTTTCACGCATCTCCTCTGCGGTGATGAAGTGCACTTCGGTGTCATAATCCGCAAAGTAGTTCGGCATGTCTTTGATTTCCGCCTCGATTGCAGCGCGGTCCGCATTTTCCGCGGCAACGACAAAGACCTCTCTCTTATGCATCTCCCGCGCCGTGAACTCCGGCTGCTCACCCTTACGGATGCGCGTCATGGCGCTCTCCACGGGAATCGTGTACTGTCTCGCATCCAGCACGCCCGCAATGCGGCGCACCGCGTCAGAGTGTCCCTGGCTCACGCCCTTGCCCCAGAAGGTGTAGTTCTTGCCCTGCGGGAGTATGGCGGTAGCCATCATGCGGTTTAAGGAGAAGAGACCCGGATCCCAGCCGAGGGAGATGAGAGCGAGCTTACCGCCCTCCTTTGCCGCCGCATCCACCTCCGCAAAGTGAGACGGAATCTTTGCGTGCGTGTCAAAGCTGTTAATCACGTTGAAGTGCTTCGCGTACTCGGGAGTCTGGGTCGGCAAATCGGTTGCGCTGCCGCCGCAGAGCACCATGACATCGATTTTATCCTTCCAGTTCAGCGCCTCGGAGAGCGCCACAACCGGAATCTTCTCCGTGTGAACCGTTACGCTCGCCGGGTCGCGCCGCGTAAAAACGGCGACAAGCTCCAAATCCTCGCTCTGCTTGATTGCGCTCTCAATGCCTCTGCCCAGATTTCCATAGCCCAAAATACCAATGCGTGTCTTCATTCTGTACTCCTCTCAAGTCGAAAGACTCCACTAACACGATATGTTTTCTCTGTTTTAACGGAAAGCCCTTTTACTGTCAATTAAAAACTTTATGTACTCTCTTGCCTTAGACTCTGAACACCACCCGCATCATAGAAGCGGCCTATGCTGTCGGCAATACGCGCCGCATCCTCCTCTTCATGGGTCACAAAGACCGTCGTGAGGCCGCGCGCTTGCTGCGCTTCGCGAAGCAGGTCGACCAGTTCTCGCCTGAGTTCCTTATCGAGCCCGGTGAAGGGCTCATCCAGGAGTAAGAGCCGCGGGCGCACCAAAAGGGCACGTGCCAGCGCCACCCGGCGCTGCTGTCCGCCGGAGAGTTCCGCGGGCAGTCGCGTTTCAAGCCCCGTGAGACCGAGCGAGCCAAGCACATCCCTAATCTCCGCCCTCGCCTCTTCGCGCGTACAGCGCTCGCTTCTCTCGCTCGTGCCTGTGAGACAAATCTCCAAATTTCGATAGACCGTGAGCGCCGGAAAGAGGCGCTGCTCTTGAAAGACCATGCCGAGCCGCCTCTCTTCGACCGGACGCTCGTTCATTCGCTCGCCGTCAAAGCAAATTTCCCCCGCCGTGAGCGGCAAAAAGCCGGCTATCGCGCGGAGCAGGCTGGTCTTTCCCGAGCCCGAGGGGCCAAGGAGCGAAAAGAGCTTCCCCGGCTCGACCGATAAATTCACATTGCGAAAGATCTCCGTATTTCCGCGCACCAGCGCTGCATCCAGGACACGGAGCGCCGTGCCCGTTTCTCTCTCTGTCAAATATCTACCTCCTGTACAAAGTTTCTGTCTCTCTTCCCATCCTGCATACAAAGCATAACCATAAGAATAAACTTATAATTTTGCCGCCGAAATGATATTTGTAAACTTTCTGTGTTTTCAGTATATTTATTTTATATATTACTGCCAAATTTGAACTAAGGGGGTACATGCAGTATGAACCAAGTAACCGTAGGCATACTCGGGTTTCTGACCATCATTGCGATTGTCGTCACGCTCTTTAAGAGCAAAACCCTCCCGAGCATCGCTTTCATCCTCTTCCCGTCGATACTCGCGCTGATTCTGGTGTTCGGCGGCTACTACACGTTTAAGGATGTTGCGTCTCTCATTAAGGATGGCTTTAAGAGTACCGGTCCCACGGCTGCCCTCTTTGTCTTCTCCGTCCTCTTCTTTGGCATCATGACGGATGCCGGCCTCTTCGATGTCATCATCGGCAAGCTCATGAAGCTGGTCGGCGACAACGTGATCGGTGTCACGGTCATGACCGCGATCATCGCCATCATCGGCCATCTGGACGGCGGCGGCGCTTCGACCTTCCTGATTGTAGTCCCCGCCATGCTGCCGGTCTACAAGAAAATGCACATGCGCAAGACTTCGCTGCTCCGCATTGCGGTTCTCGCGATGGGTGTCCTGAACCTCATGCCCTGGGCAGGCCCCACGATGCGTGCGGCTTCCGTGCTCGGCATGGAGGCAGGTCAGCTCTGGAATAAGCTGCTGCCGATTCAGATTTTCGGTATAGTCCTTGCGCTGGCACACGCGGTTCTCACCGGTATTCAGGAGAAGGCGCGCGGCGCGGGTCTGAACGGCAAGCTCGCACAGACTGAGGAGGCGGTCGAGGTCGAGGCAGGCCAAGAGGGACAGCTCGGCGAACTGGCTCGCCCGAAGCTCTTCTTCTTTAACATGCTCCTCACGATTGCGGTCATCGCAATGCTGATCTGGGATGTGTTCCCGAGCTACGTTCCGTTCATGCTCGGCGTCGGCATCTCCATCCTCGTAAACTACACGGACATTAAGCTTCAGAAGAAGGTGCTGAACTCCCACGCGGTTCCGGCTCTCATGATGTGCACCACCCTGATGGGCGCTGCGCTCCTCATGGGTATCCTCGTGAAGACCGTCAAGGTCGATGACGTTGCGATTCCGAGCGTTGTGAGTTGCATGTCCGCTCTGATCACGATGGTCCTTCCGGCTGCGCTCGGCGCACACCTGCCGCTGGTCATCGGTATTCTCTCGGTTCCGCTGGCGCTGGCGTTCGATACGGACAGCTACTTCTACGGTATGCTCCCGGTCATGATTTCGATCGGCGAGGGCTTCGGCATTCCGGCGCTCCCGATTGCGATTTCCATGGCGGTCTGCCGCAACTGCGCAACCTTCATAAGCCCCATGGTCCCGGCGACCCTGCTCGGCGTGGGTCTCGCGGAAGTGGACATCAAGGATCACATACGCGCAAGCTTCTTCTATGTGTGGGGTTTCTCCTTCCTCTGCATGATTTTCGCAATCCTGGTCGGCATCATTCCGGCGTAAGGCTGCGGAAGCATCGATACGAGTATCAAAAAACGCTCTGCCGGTTGATATGTACCCAGAATTCTGGACACATTGACTATCGTTAGGCACCACAACTGGA
>CAUVLB010000039.1:0-7962 GCA_963552595.1 uncultured Stomatobaculum sp.
CCCGTATGTCCGCGCGCTCGCAGAGTCTGTCGAGGCGCTCAAATTGATCGTTAATAAGCGCCTTCAGGGGCGCAATGTAGAGCACGCCAACCGAAGCGGAGGGTTCCTCCGAGAGCAAGGTTAAAATCGGAAAAAAAGCAGCCTCCGTCTTTCCGGAGGCTGTGGCCGCTGAGAGCAGCAGGTTATCTCCGCTGTTAAAGAGCACATCTCCCGCCGCATTCTGCACGGCGCGGAGCGACTGCCAGCGCTCGCGGTAAATAAAGTCCTGAATGAAGGGCGCATAGCGCCGAAAGATATCCATGCTCTGTCCTCAAAAGGAAAAATCAAAGGGCGCATCGTCCCCGCCGTCTGTTTCCTTTACCTCGCTCGCAACACGCTCCGGCGACACACTGCCCCCCTCCGGCATAAGCAACTGCTCCATGCTGCTCTCCGGCTCCCGGTGCAGTGCGTCCAGGAGAAAAATAAAGTCGCGCGTCATCTCCCGCGGTGTAAGCTGTGAGCTCGCCCCGACCCTCGCATAGCAGGTCCGCACAAAGAGTTCCAATTCGTCGGCGCGGAAACACCGTGCATCCCCGTAGAGCGCCGCGTGCATGGCCGAGAGCTTCTCCGTTAGTACCTGAATCCCCTCCGGCTTAAGCGCGGCTCGGCGCATCACCGGCTAAAAAAACTCCTTGCTGCCGGCGCGGTAAAAACGACTCTCCGCAAGCCGCGAAGAAAGCGCCTCATAGCTAAAGAGACCGCGGCGCTTATCTTCCAGTGCCTCCGGCGTGGCTCCCATCCAGATGCCGATGTGCTGCGCCTTGCCCTGCATCATGTCGTTGTACATGGTGAGCAGCACCTCGTAGTTATACTGTCTTGCAATCGCATTCGGAATCTTACAGAGATTCGCCGCCTCATCGAGCAGAATCAGTGTGCCCGCATAGCCCGCGCGACGAAAGAACTGTGAGAAGAGTTTGATGTAATCGTACCAGTTCTCATCGCTCACAATGAGGTTGATGCCGAGCGCCTCCCGCGCTTCGCGCTTGTTCTCATACTCCCCGCGAAACCACTTGAGTATCCGTTCTTTTTTCTCATCGTCGCCCTCCGCCCCCGCGAGATAATAGCCCCGCAGGAGCTTGGAAAACTCAAAGCCGTGCACCATGTCTTGCAGCGAATCGACCGCCGCGGCTATCTTTTTCTCGACCAGCGCAAAGAAAGCCCTGTCCTCTCGGAAGCCGCCCTGCTCCTCCGCAGCCGCCTGCTCTGCCTGAGAAACCCAGCGGTCTAAAATAAGACGCAGCGCACCGCCTTCCGGTTTGGTCTTGGTCGCCAGGTTTGCAACCAGCTCGCGATAGGTCGCAAGCCCCTGCCCCTTGCTACCCTGCAAACGCCGCTCCGGCGATAAGTCCGCATCCGCGACCACAAAACCCTGCTCAAAGACATAGTTCCGCATGGTCTGCAAGAGAAAACTCTTGCCAGCGCCGTACTTTCCGATCAGAAAACGGAAGGAAGCGCCTCCCTCCGCAATGAGTTCCGTGTCGCGGAGCAGCGCCGCAATCTCCTCTTTTCGGCCGACCGCAATGTACGGCAAACCGACGCGCGGCACCACGCCGCTCTGCAGGGAGTTTAAAATTGCCTGTGCAATGCGCCGCGGCACGGCGCGTTCCGTCTCACTCATCCCTCTGTCTCCCGCAATAATGTCTCAATCTCCTCTCGGTAATCCGGCACGAGGAAAAGCGCCTCTCCCTCGGCCGCAAGACAAATGTCCTGAAAATGCTCATACAGTTTTTCGTTCACCCGCTCCGCAAAGAGACTCGGCAGAAGATGCGCCGCGCGCAGTTCCGTTCTCACGCTCTCCCCGCGAAGCAAGGCCGCAAGGCAGCTGCGTTCCAGCGCATCCAACCTTTCTGTTCCTCCCGCCTTGTCTCTTTGATTCGTTTCGCTTCTGTCCGCAAGCTTTGCGGAATCTACACCGGCTGCCGCAAGGCGAATCTCCTCTATATGCCTCGATTCGCCCTGTACACCCTGTTTGCCCACTCCGCTCGCGTTCCGCTCTGCAACGCCTGTCTGCTTGCAATCCTCGATATTTGTACGCTCCGCTAAGCCGAAGTCCTTCTCTGCGGGAAGCTTCTGTGCTTCCCGCTGCTTTTGCTCTTCCCGCTCGGCCCCGGTCTCTGCTTCGGTGAGCAGCGCCGCCGTCGTGACAGCGGCCGCCGCGCGTATGTCCGCGAGCTTTTCCTGCCGCACGGGAACCGCCGCAAGCTTTTGCACCGCTTCCGCCGCCGCGCAGCGGGAAAAAGCCTGCGCAAAGGCCTCTTGCAGCGCCCGATCCTGCGCAGCAGACAAATCTTTAGAAGCTTTGCCGCGCAGAAAACGAACGCGGAGCGCTGTATCCGCTTCCTTTAAGAAGGCAAAAAAGCGCTTGCTGTCAAACTGTTGCCGCAAATAGCTGTATTCCGTAAAGCCGTTTCCCGTCGCCGCGAAACTACGCAGCCCGTTCAGTTGATAGAAAAAGCCTTGTCCCGCGTTCTCACAGAGCGCCCTAAGTCGCGGCGCATCCGAAAAGGGCTTCCACGCGCGCATGCGCATGTTTCCGAAGCAGGCCGCAAATAAGAGCGGCGCACAGCTTCTCCAGATTGCGGCATAGTAAAACCCTGCCTTATCCCCGAGCCCCTTGACGCTCCGCGCTTCCGTTAGCTTCTTGCCGCCGAATTCCGCAAGCGCCGCAAAAACGGCCTCATCGCTCTGCTTCTCCGGCTCCCGCAACACGGCGAGCGCCTCGTCCCAGTGCCTGAGCGCAGGGTTTTCATACGCCCGCACGCGCGCCGCATCAACACGGTTTAACACTGCGTACTCAAAGCGCCAATTTTTAAAATTCCGCTGCAGAGCCTCGCTCCCGTGGCCCGCGGAAAAATAGGCAGACGCAAAGGCATCCATGCGGTCAAGCGCGTCGGTGGCATTCGCCGCGCCGATCCCCAGCATGAGCTCGCTGAGATAGAGATAAACAAAGGCATCGCAATGCGGAGAGAACTCTCCCCTCCGAAGCGCCGTTCTCCAAGTGAAATACCCGCGGAGCTCATTCGGCGTCAAATCGCGATACGCCGGCTGATAGAGCGGCACCGTGCCCGCAAAGGGGCTATTGTCCTCATAATCCTCCATAGCCCGCGCCGCAGATAGAAAGTCCTCACAGGCGTAAAGGGCCTCAATCCGCTCCGGAAGCTCGCTGCGCCCCGGTATGGCCGTCTCACGGTAATACCCTTCCACCTTCTCTGCCTCTTCCTCCACTGCAAGATCAAATACATGTAACAGGAATTCCCGCTCTGTTTCCGCCCCGAAGCGCACGCCGAGCCAGCCCGGCATGCGAAAGCCCTGCGTGAGATAATCCCGCGCGGGCAGCTCGCGAAACGCGCTGTACTTTAAATCACAGCGCTCCCTGATTCTTCCGCCCGCATCCCGCTCCCGCATAAGCAGCGCAATCCACTTTCCGCTTGCAGGAGAGACTAAAACCGAGAGTCCCGGCATCTCCCGCCACTTGTGAAGCTCTTCGATATGATGGCGCTCCCGCGCATAGCTAATGAGTTCCGACAGTCGCACAGCCCGTTTCTCCGAATGTATGTTCTGATTCCAGTGTAGTCAAAACATACGTTCTTGTCAAGTTTCGTCCTCAAACCAGGCGACCGCCCGCACCGGCGCACCGTCACTGTTTTCAAGCTTCAGCGGGAAACAAGCGAAGGAAAAGAGCTCTTCGCCGCAGAGCCCCAAATTCTTGAGATTCTCGATGTTCACGATATCCTTTTCGCAAAACAGCTTCTTATGCCGCGGCAGCTCTGCGTCCGCAATCGTGTCGAGGCCTAATACATCAAAGCCTATGCCCTTATACGCGCCCCGAATGACAAAGTCGAGCGCCTCTTCATTGAGGCAGGGGTAGTCGCCGAAATAGCGCTCGCTCCCCCAGCGCTTGTCCCAGCCGAGGTAAAAGAGCAAAAAGTCCGCCTTTTCGGCCTTCTCCCCGTAGCGGGTGATGTGGGCAAGTGTAATCTCTTCCCCTTCCTTCAGGCTGCTGCAATCAATGACAAGCGCTTTGCCGATAAACTGCGATACCGGGAATTCATCCAGCGTGGTGCGCCCCGGAAAGAGATGCGCCGGCGGGTCCATATGCGTGCCCGTGTGCGTGGTCATCCTTAAAAGACTCTCCCGAAAGCCATCTTTTTCATATGTGCTCACCGCTGTGAGCGTCGGCGTCTCCGTGCCGGGGTACACCGGCATGTTTTCTTTTATGCTGTGGCTTAAATCAATGACTCTCATTTCTTTCCCTCTTAAGGTTCCGACCGGTTCTTTTATTGACGCAAGCGAGTAATTTAACTGCTTCCGTTCCTAAACGGAAGCGACAACGTGAAATGCCTAGACTCAGCTACACTGAATCTGACAAGAGCGCAGGGTCTCCAGTGCCGCAGCATGTTTTTCCGGTGTCACACCGGCACAGCAGGCGGAATCCACGGAAATCTTCACTTCCGGGAGCAGCGCCTTTAGGAGCAGCGCGTTCGATACCACGCAGATGTCCGTACAGATTCCGATGAGCTCAAGCTCTACGCTCTCCCGCGCTGCGAGCTCTTTCACAGCCGCTGCGAGTTCCGTAGAAGCAAAGGTTCCCTTGTCGAAGATATGGTCTTTCGGAATCAGCGCCGCTATCTCCGCATCCAGTTCCCAGCCCGCCGTCCCGCGAATACAATGCTTCACCGGGAGATAACGCCCCTCCTGCGTGTTCAGATACTCCTCGCCGTGCGTATCCCGCGTTGCAAACACATCCTCCGGCGCATAGCCTTTGATTTTCTCAATGACTGCCGGGACTATGGCGCGCGCCTCCGCCGTTCCGAGCGCCCCGTCGATAAAGTCGCGCTGCATGTCTATGACAATTAAGATTTTCCGCATGTTTCTCTCCTTTTATATCTGTCAAAACTATCCACGTAACCATATACGCCGCCGCCTAAAAAACTCTTTCTGCGCCGCAAAAAAACAGCGCTTCCGGCGAAGCATTTGTCTTCTTGGTGCCTGTTATTCCGTTCTCCACTCTGCGCTCTTCTCGAGCGGTCGCCGCGGTCTCGCGGCAGGCTTTTCCGCCGCATGGCCGAGTGCCAGCAAGGCATAGACCTCATCGCTTCCGCCCGCCTCCGCTCTTAACTCCGCCTGCGCAAAAAAGCTGTCACAGATCCAAAGACTGCCGAGCCCGAGCGCCGTCGCCTGCAGGCACATGTTCTGTATCGCCGCGCCGACCGACTGCGCCGTACAGATTTCCGTGATGCGCTGATCCAAACTCATTGAAGCACCCATAGGAAGCGCGGACGGCACCGTGACCAGAATGAGCACAGCCGCCTCCCGCATCACCCGCAAGGTCTCAGACGCCCCGTCCAAATAGTGGCGCGTGTCCGGCAAAGAGGGCGCGACACGCTCGCGCAAAAGCCCTGCTTCCATGGCCTTGCAGATCCGTTCCTTTGCCGCCCCCGTTGTCACAACAAAATGCCAGGGTTGCAAGTTCTTAGCCGAGGGTGCCACAGAACCCGCGCACAAAATCTCCTCCACTTGCTCCTTGGAAAGCGCCGTCGGCAAAAAATGCCGTATGCTCCGCCTAGCCTTGATTGCATCCACCATGATAATACTCCTCCCAAATCAAATCATAGCACAGACAAGGCACAAGCGCGCGGGCAGATTGACAGCGCTTTTTTGCTTTGCTATACTCCCCTGAACTTTACGAGACAAGCGGAGGGCATAGGAACACATGATAGAACGAAACGAAATACCGCTTTTTGAATACGATGCGACTTCCGCCGAAGTGATTCCGCCTGCACATGAATTCGGAGACTGCCGCTTTCCGAAGAAGTGCCTTTTTGCCTTCCTCGGCGATACCATCCACCGCTACGCCGAGGCAAAGCATGCAGAAAAGCGCTGCGAATTTCGCACCGTCTCCGCCACCTACCCCATCTATGTGTTTGAGGAGAACGGCGAAGAAATCTGCCTTGCGCAGGCGCCGATAGGTGCGCCGCCCGCAAGTTCACTGTTGGATGCACTGATTGCAAGCGGTTGTCACAAAATTCTGGCACTCGGCTCCTGCGGTGTGCTTGAAAAGCTCCCGGAAAATGCGTTTCTGGTTCCGACCAGCGCGCTTCGCGACGAGGGCAGTTCCTACCACTATCTGCCCGCTTCCCGCTATATCGAGCTTGACAGCACAGTGCTCACTGTCATAGAACGCGTACTGAAAGCAGAAGGCCTCCCCTTTGTCCCCTGCACCACTTGGACTACGGATGCTTTTTACCGCGAGACCAAGGATATGGTCGCATACCGCCGAAACGAAGGCTGTCTCTGCGTCGAGATGGAGTGTGCGGCGCTCGCAGCCTGTGCCCGCCTCCGCGGCGCAAGCTTCGGACAGCTGCTCTTTACAGCCGACTCCCTCGCCTGCATTCATGACTACGACGCCCGTAACTTTGGGCGGGATGCGCACGAATACGCCCTCTTACTCGGGCTGCGCATCTTGCGGGAGATGTAAACCGCGCCCCTATTTCGCTGACACAGAAAGGAGTTCCATGTCCCAGACCGCCGCGCTGAATGATGACTTTGCCTATGCCGTACTCTCTGCCGTCGCGGAAATTCCGGAGGGGAAGGTTGCTACTTACGGACAGCTTGCCCGTCTGATCGGGTATCCAAAAAACGCGCGCCTCGTGGCGCGCGTTCTCTCGCATGCGGACTATTACGGCGACTATCCCTGTCACCGCGTGGTGAATGCATCGGGCCGCCTGGCCCCGGGCTGGGCAGCGCAGGCCACGCTCTTACAAGCAGAAGGCGTTGCGCTAATCGACGCAACACATGTGTCCCTTAAGCTCTATCTGTGGAAGGCCTGAGCGCAAGCTCCCCTTCTTTCTTTAATTCCAACCGCTGTTCTTTTTGCCGAAGTTCTGGACCCAATTCGCCCTTCCGTTCAGATTCGAATACCCCACACCGATGGAGTCATAATTCGGATTCAAAATATTGGCTCTGTGTCCGCTGGAATGCATCCAGGAATCCATTACCTCTTCCGGATTTCTCTGGCCTGCGGCAATGTTCTCACCCTTATAACCGAATCCTCTCGGATACGCCGTAAAGCAGTCCGAGCCGTCGGGTCTGTCGTGCGAGAACAAAACTTCGAGTTCCGCCGCACGCACATCCGCCGTATTTGTGAGTCCCGCGTCCTTTTTAACCGGCGAAATCCCCTGCTTTGCTCTCTCCTGATTCACAAGCTCGATTACCTGATCCTCAAACTGCGCCTCGGAAAGCTGTGCGCTGTTCTGTCCGCTGCCCTGACCGTTACCCTGCCCGCCGGACTGCGCTGTTCCGACACCCGGCCGGTACACACCGTTTCCGTCCACATAATAACCGTCCGGCGTATAGCTGTTTGAAAGCATGCGGCCGCCGTTCGCGGGATTCATGTAATACCAGTTTCCGTTCACATTGACCCAACCCATACACATGTTTCCGTTGTTGGTGTCCAAATAATACCAACCGCTTCCGTCATTCAGCCAACCGGTCTGCATGTAACCGGAAGCATCCATGAAGTACCAGGAATTGTTGACCGACACCCAAGAAGAGCGCGCATACGAACCGTTCGAAAACTGATACCACCAGCCGCGGTTATCACGATTCCAACCGTTGTTGCCGGCAAAAACCGGCGTAGCCATGAGCATGGTGCCAAGTGCCACCGCCGCCGCAAGGAAAACCTTCTTCTTCATCTCTGCCCCCTGTTTTGAAATGATTGCTTAACTTTAAGCAATCTTAACAATTATCATTCTACTTATACGCCGAACAAATGTAAAGGATAGCACGTCCCTCATAACCAAGGCCGAATCAGAGGTGCGTCATGCTGCAAGTCCTGAGCCAAAAGCCCCTTATTGAAACAGCGCTGTTGCACCGGTAAAATAGTTAATAATTAAATTGTACGGTGGGCTGACACCTAAATCC
>CAUVLB010000040.1:0-7885 GCA_963552595.1 uncultured Stomatobaculum sp.
GGAAAATACATTCCAAGGGTTTTTTTGACTATGGAGGGTGCTTATGAGCGGAATGGGGAACAATCCGACCCAGCGCGCAGCTTCTTCCATCCAGACTTTACTGTCGGCTCCGGAATCTGACCGGATCTGCCTTTCGGCTCGCGGGCTATACCGCCGGTAGGGAGTTTCACCCTGCCCTGAAGACTACTACCCCAGTATAGAATAGTGATGAAGGCTTGTCAAGTTACGAATCGGGGTGAAAGTTGTTTCGCTTTCTCGGTACTTTGCCATCATGTGTTTAAAGAGTTCGGCAGTAGAGGGCGGCGTATAGGTGATGGCGTTTGCGCCGCTCGCAATGATAGGAACATCGGGGAAGTCCGCACGGATTTTCCGCACGAGATCGGCTGTCTGCGGCCCCGCAGCGACATTTAGGATGCTCGCGCCGTTTGCAAGACGGGCTGCGATATCGCTCGCCTCGCTGACCACGGTGATGATGACGGGGATGTCCACGACCTTGGTGACAGCGAGTAGGTTGAGGTTGCTGATCGGCGCATTTAGGACGATGCCCATGGCACCCTGTCCTTCGGCGTCCCGCCGCCGCAGCCGCAGAAGACCGGGATGTAGGAGCCATTGATCAGCGCGTGGCTGATGGCGGATTGCGGCGTAAAGGGGTAGACTGCGAAGACCGCATCGGCATCACAGTTTCGGATGATGGCAAGATCGGTCGTGAAGACCAGGGATTTGATACGCCGTCCGTTGACCACGATGCCGCTCGCCTCATAACAGGAAGCCGGAAGGCGGAGAGAGCTGTCAACCTGGGGCGGATTGGGCTTGTAATCGGACATGGGGTCTCCTTTCCGGCGGTGTGAGAAAAAGTTTGCCTCTGTTATAAAGCTGTCTGTCGCGAAAAAAAGACAAGCCAATTTCACGCTTCTCCTTTTCCCCCTTTCGAAAAAGTTTTATGATAAACAAATCTTAAGACAAAAAACGGAAAAGGAAGAGTCGGAACCATGAGATTAATGCGACAGTTCGGCATCATCGCTGCCATGACCTGCATCGGCGAATTGATGCACCACTTTATACCCCTGCCGGTGCCGGGCAGTATTTACGGCCTGCTGCTCATGCTGGCGGCGCTGATGACGGGAATTGTAAAGTTGGAGCAGGTCAAGGAGACCGCAGAGTTTTTGATTGATGCCATGCCGCTCATGTTTATTCCGGCGGGTGTGGGACTCATGACAGTCTGGGGACAGTTGCAGCGCATTTTGCTGCCGGTCACCGTCATCACTGTTTTGACGACGGTGATAGTCATGGCCGTCACCGGACGCGTCACCGAGCTCTTGCTCGCGGTGACGGTGCGCGGTCGTGCAAAGGGTGAGAGCGCTGCGGCGGAATTGGGAGAAGAACTTCTCAAGGAGGAAGCCGTGCTCAAGGCAGAACTCCGTGCGTTCGCAAGCCGGGAGGCGGGGAAAGCGCGGGAACTGCTTGCGGAGGCAGAAGAGAGACTCGGAGGAGCGGCGGACAGAGCAGAGGCTAAGAAAAAAGATGCGGCGGGAGAGAAAGAAGGCTGCAGAGAGGAGGCAGAGAGCCATGAATGAGGTCATACGAAATTCCACCACCATAGGCATTGTCATAAGCCTCTTGGCCTTTGAAATCGGCGTGTTGCTTCGCGCAAAGCTGGGATTTGCGGTACTGAATCCGCTGCTGATTTCGATTATTCTGGTCATCGCTTTCATGGTCATGTTTCGCATTGACTACGACAACTATATTCTGAGCGCGCGCTATCTGAGTTATCTCCTGACCCCGGCAACCGTGGCGCTCGCCGTGCCGCTCTACCAGCAAATGCAGCTTTTAAAGGACAACTTACTCGCGGTGATGATAGGCGTTTTCTCGGGGGTACTGACCAGCCTTATTTCGATTTTACTGCTCTGCCTCGTGTTTCACATGAGCCACGCGGAGTACATCACCCTCCTGCCGAAATCCATCACGACGGCCATCGGTATGAGCGTGGTCGAAGAGCTCGGCGGCTATACGACGATTACCGTTGCCTCTATCATTGTGACGGGTATACTCGGCAATGTGATTGCAGAGCCGGTCTGTCGCCTCTTTGCAATCAAGAGCCCCATTGCAAGGGGCTTGGCACTCGGCACCTCGGCGCATGCGATCGGCACCGCGAAGGCCATGCAGCTGGGTGAAGTGGAGGGAGCCATGGCGGGACTTGCGATTGTGGTGAGCGGCATTTTGACCGTAATCGGTGCTTCGGTGTTCGCAAACTTCATTTGAAATGAAAAAGAGAGCCTCCGATCTGCCTTTCAGTGCAGACCGGAGGCCAGTTCATAGATGAGACCGCTCTCATAGGCGGGGAGTAAGGCGCAGGCGTAGTCCTGCGCCTTTTCGCGTTCGTTCGGGAGCTCCAGGGTCTCGATTTTTTCGAGCAGCTTTTCGCGCCCGCTTCGCTCCAAGTATTCCCGGAAGGAGGCGAGCTTAAGGGCGGAGAGCGGGTCGCCGAGAACCGGCATGAATACCCGGTCGCAGATCTCCAAAAGCTCGAGTGCGCGGCGGCCGAAGGAGCCGAAATCCAGAATTAAATTTCGGTAGGCGCTCTCATCGGCAATGCGCTGTACCAGCGCCGCGAGTTCTTCCGGCGGAAGCAGGGAGAGATCCTCCGCAGAGCGTACAGGCGGGAGCAGCTTAAGCGCGCCGAAGGAGGAGAGACGGCTCTGCAACTCGCTCCAGCGGTAGCGCCCCGTGCAGTGGGCAAGCAGGAGTTCGGAGAGGCTGTTGCTGCTCTCCGCCGCAATTCTCCCGTAGACGCCGGCATACTCTTCGAGCGAGAGGAGCAGGGTTTTTCCGCGCGCGGCGCGGGCAAGACCCAGCGAGAGTGCGAGGGTGGTTTTCCCGCAGCGGTGAACGGGAGAATAGATTCCGAGTATTTCGCACTCACCCCGCGAGACGGCGACGAGCGAGTTGCCCCGCGCTTCGGCATAGAGTGCCATGATGCTGCGCGCCAGTGCATCGGCGGGGCGATACAGGAAAAGCGCGGGTACGGAGACGGCATTCCTTGCGCTTTCTCCGACAAAGCCGTCTTCACTCAGCAGGACGGCAAAGCTGTTGCCTACGAGTCCCTGGATTTCCGCGGCAAAATGTTCGGAGAAGAGCAGAATTTCCACGGCAGAGCTTGCAAGGAAGCGCTCATAGGCAGCGCGCTCCGAAAAGGCGCGAACCGGCAGAGCGAGGCTTTTTTGTTGAGACCAAAACGTGGCGAGCCGTTTGCCGAGCGCCGCATCGGGATGTAAGATAACAGCATAACGTCGCATGGACAGACCTCCTCACAGGCAGTTTGCATTTAGTGCAGGAATAGGTTGCGGATAAGCCCGCTCTCCACGCTCAGTTTGAGCAGCGCATAGCCCGCAAAGAGAAAGGGGGCAAAAGGCAACTTTTCTAAGCGTCGGTTCGAGAGCAGGAGACAGAGGGCGGGCAGGGTTGCGGCGAGCAGACTGAGGAAAAAGAAACTGAGGAAAGAAGAGAGCCCCAGATAGGCGCAACAGAGCCCGAGCAGCTTCACATCGCCCGCGCCGAGGAGACGCAGATGGAAGCAGGGGTAAAAGGCAAGCATCGAAAGAATGAGGCGCAGAAGGAAGCGTAGGTCCGGAACCAGGAGACCCGGGAGCAGGGCGAGAAGGAGAAGCCGGTTCGGGATGCGCCGCGTCCTGAGGTCTGAGATGGAAAAAAGCGGCAAAAAGATAGAGAGCGGAGAAAATTGTAAAAACACAGAAACCTCCTTATCTTGCTTTGTCAAACAGAAGAAAAAAAGCTATACTTGTAGCATAAATAACAGTTGCACGGAGGGAGTATGGCAGAAGTCAACAGAGGTATGGGGGTCATCACGGAGACAGATTGCTATCTGTTCGGTCAGGGCACGCACTACGAGATTTACAAGAAGCTCGGCGCGCATCCGATGATGCGGGACGGCGTGTTTGGCTACTACTTTGCGGTGTGGGCACCGCATGCCACCGCAGTGAGTGTGGTCGGAGATTTTAACGACTGGAAAACAGAGGCAAATCCGTGCGAATCCATTTTTGAGGGGGGAATCTGGGAGTGCTTTATCCCGGGGCTGAAGGCGGGCATGCTTTATAAGTTTGCCATGCGGAGTGCGGCGGGAGAACTCTTATTTAAGGCGGACCCCTATGCGCGGAGCGCGGAATTCCGCCCGGGAACGGCGTCGAAACTTGCGGACGAACCCTGGGAATACGCTTGGAAGGACGACGCGTGGATGCGGAAGCGGGCCAAGCAGGACCCGAGAAAGGAGGCCCTCAGTATCTACGAGTGTCACCTTGGTTCCTGGAAACGGGGAGATGAGAACGAGCGAGACGGCTTCCTCTCCTATGAAACCCTGGCGCGTGAGCTCTCTGCCTATGTCAAGGAGATGGGCTACACCCATGTTGAACTCATGGGCATTGCGGAATATCCCTTTGACGGAAGCTGGGGCTATCAGGTGACCGGCTATTATGCGCCGACTTCGCGCTACGGAGATCCGAAGGGATTTCAGTCTTTTGTAGACAGCATGCACGAGGCAGGCATCGGTGTGATACTCGACTGGGTGCCGGCGCATTTCCCGCGCGATGCCTTCGGACTTGCGGATTTCGACGGACAGGCGCTCTATGAATATGCGGATACCAGAAAGGGAGAGCATCCCGACTGGGGCACCAAGGTCTTTGACTACAGCAAGACGGAGGTCAAGAACTTCCTGATTGCGAACGCGCTCTACTGGATGAACGAGTACCATGTGGACGGGCTCCGCGTGGATGCCGTCGCATCTATGCTCTATCTGGACTACGGTCGCCGGGACGGGCAGTGGTGCCCGAACCAATACGGCGGCAACGAAAATCTGGAGGCGATAGAGTTCTTCAAGCACTTAAACTCTGTGATTGCCGGTCGCAAGGACGGCAGCATGATTATCGCAGAGGAGAGCACGGCTTGGCCGCTGGTCACCCACAGTCCCGAGGAAAACGGGCTCGGCTTCACCTTCAAGTGGAACATGGGCTGGATGCACGACTTCCTTGAGTACATGAAGTTGGATCCCTACTTCCGGCGCGACAACCACAATAAGATGACCTTCGGCCTCACGTATTTTACAAGCGAGAACTATATTCTGGTGCTCTCGCATGACGAGGTGGTGCACCTTAAGTGCTCCATGATCAACAAGATGCCGGGCATTTACGAGGATAAGTTCGCAAACCTGAAGTGCGGCTACAGCTATATGATAGGGCACCCCGGTAAGAAGCTGCTCTTCATGGGACAGGAGTTCGCGCAGTGGCATGAGTGGGATGAAAAGGTCTCGCTGAACTGGGAGCTTCTCGAGGAGGCGCCGCACCGCGATATGCAGAGCTTTGTGAGGGGACTCCTTCAGCTCTATAAGACGCACCCCGCGCTGTATCGCCAGGACAACGACTGGAACGGTTTTGAGTGGATCAATGTGAACGATGCGGACCGCTCGATTTTCTCCTTCATTCGTCGGGATGAGACCCTCAAGAAGTCCCTGGTCTTTGTGGTCAACTTCACGCCGATTGCGCGCGAGGATTACCGCGTCGGTGTTCCGTATGCCGGAAGCTACCGCCTGATTCTGGATGAGAGCGAGGGACTCTATGCAGAGAGCGGAAAGCGCGCAAGTTCCCATCGCGCAAAGCCGGGCGAGTGCGATCAGCGTCCGTTCTATCTGGAGTTTGCTCTTCCGGCTTACGGTGTGCGCGTGTTCGAGTTTGACGAGAAGAAGAAAATCGAGGATGCAAAGAAGCAGGCAGCGAAGAAGGCCGAGGCCGTAAAGAAAACCTCGGGCGCGGGTAAAAAGACAGACGCGAAGAAGGCGGACAGCAAGAAAAAGACAGAGGGAACAAAAAAGACAGAGGGAAAGAAGACGGCGACCCCGAAGAAGGCAACGGAGTCGAAGAAAACTCAAAGCTCACGGAGTGCCTCCAAGAAGACGGCATCCTCGGCTGCGGGTTCCGCTTCTTCCTTGTGAGAAAAGAGTCGGCGGAGCAATCCGCCGCTCTTTTTTTGTGGCAGCGTTTCGAGCTTGACTTCGCGAATTTCGCTGATCAGCGGGTCAGTTTCCGGGGGAAGGGGCTCCTCCGGAAGTGGGGCCGGTTCGCTTGCGCTTAAAATGTGCTCTAAGTAATCCAAGGCGTGCGGGTGCCGCAAGCTCTCTTGGTAGAGGCGGTATGCGAGCACCACACTTGCTTCATCACTCTGGTCGGTGAGGGAGAGAAGCTCCTGTAAAAAGGCTGAGAGCGTTTCGGAAAACGGACGACACTGTCCCGGGTGATAGAGAAAATAGGGTTCCCGGCTTAAGGACTCCAAGTAGACGCAGTCGCTTTGAAGCAGCACGCCGTCAAAGGTGAGAAGATAGGCGGGAAGCCGGGAGAGCGCATGCAAGAGATAGAGGAGCAGGTGGCGAAGTTCCGCCGCGCGAAGTGCCTGTTCGCGGCAGACTTCCGAAAGGGAGTGCAGTCCGCTCACCTCATAGCAGAGCTCGTGTTCGCCGCTCTCCGAAAAGGGGCAAAGCGGCAGAAAACCGGGGATAGAATTTTCTTCCAGCATGCGCAGGGCAAACCCGGGCTCTGCATCCTCGGAGAGAGGCAGGGCGAGAAAACTGCGGGCTGCGCTGTAAAGCAGCTTCGGCATGGGCATACCTCCTAGGGCGTGTTTGTCGGAAGAGCGGCTTCCAGGCGGAGCGCGTCTTCGGGATGCGGATTTTGTCTTTCGATACGCGCTTCGAACGAGGGGGCGCGAAGCTCTGCGCCGCCTTTTCCGCGCTCTCCCCAGACGGAAAAGCGAGTCTCGCCGAGCGGAAGCAGAGTTTCGAGACGCGGGCGATAGCGCTCTTTCAGCGCTTCGGCTTGAAGCACTGCGGTCTCAAAGCGCGCATCGGAGCGGGCGGCTTCTCCGGCCACCGCTTCCATGAGAAAGCCGGATACGCAGCGCGCCTGTTCGCGGTACACGAAACGGGTCGCGGCGGTGAGGGCGAGAAAGACCAGAGAGAAGACATAGAGCGCCTCGACCGTCATCGAAGCGCGAAGCCGCCTTGAGAACGGGTGTTTTGAAAACGGGCGCTTCATGAAGGACCTCCGTGTAAGAAAAAGAGGCTGCCGAGGGCGGGGAGCAGCAAGAAGGGAAGCAAAGGCAGGCGCCTCGTTCCGATGCTTCTCAGTTTGTCGTAGCGAAGGCAGAGCAGGCAGAGTGAGAAGAGGGCAGCCGAAAGGAAGCCGAGCGTCAGTACGAGCAGAAGGCGCTGAAAACCGGCGCCCAAACCGAAGGTGAGCAGGAAGAAGGCATCTCCGAGCCCCAGTGCCTCGCGGGTCAGAAGGGAAAAGGCGAGGATGGGCAGGGAGAGGAGGAGGGAATAAGGAATCTCCCGACTCGGCATGTGAGCGCCGCCGATGAAGCGTTGCAGGTAAAAGAGTAGTTCCGCGACGAAAAGCGTGCCGAAAAAGAAGCGAGGGACACTTTGTCGCCGAAAATCCTCACCGGCGCAGACAAGGGAAAAGAGGGCGAGTGAGATACGCCCGAAGGCAGAATTTGCAAACATGGGAGCTCCTTTTCAGCGGTAGCAATAAGAGCAGGGACCGAGCGACTGTACTTCGCTTAGGCGCACGGCGCGGACGTAGGCGCGGATGGCGCGGCAGGCAGGGTCTCTGTGATAGGCGCTGCCGCTCGGCATGATATAGACAGTCCCCGCGGTCACGGCGCGCGCGCAGACCGGGCAGGCATGGTAGCGCCCGCCGCCGGCATTACGTGCGTTTCTTGCCGCCTCGACGGAAAGTGCGCTGAGTTCATTCGAGAGATAGTGGCAATGTGCGCTCTTATGGTAGCGTGTAGAGTGCCTTCCGATATAAACCAGCTCATCCGCCCC
>CAUVLB010000041.1:0-7774 GCA_963552595.1 uncultured Stomatobaculum sp.
TTCCTGCGGGCTGAAATGGATGGCTTCATTCAGCGCATAGCGAACTTCGACATACTCGCTTTTTACGAATACATCATCTCCCTCCTCGAGTTCCAGCTTTACCCAGCCGTCCAGCTGTTCCACAACCGGGTAGCGCTCACTGTTGTTAATCTGCGTCCAGATTGCACTGTCTTCCTTCGGCTCGGCGCGCGCATTCAGCACATCCGTGTGCACAATGGCCATCAGAGAGGCATTCTGCATTGCCTCCTCCTTTGCCTGCTCCCCGGTCGCAATGTACTCTGCCTTCACATAGCCCGTGATGCCGCCGGACTTGATTTTCAGCCATCCGTTTGTGCTCTCAAGGACATCGCAGCCCGCCTTGGAGGTCAGCTTACCGATGATCTTGCCGTCTTCCTTCGGTTCCTCGCGTATATTCAGATAGCCTGTGACCTCAGAGACGCCTAGGTTATCGTACATATTGAGCACCATGGCGCGGAGATCCTGCTTTCGTGCCTCGTTTAAGCAATCCTGAATCTCCACATACTCAGCACTTAAGTAACCTGAGCGCGTCTTAACAAAGCCGTCCTGCTCACCGAGCACCTCATAACGTTCGTTCTGCAACGCGGTTCCCACGCCCTCCGCGTCCTTACTCGGCGCGGTGCGTATGTTGAGCTTGTCTGCCTTGACGATTGCGCGTCGCTTCACATTTTGCAGTGCGAGTGCCTTGGCCTCATCTCCTGTCTTCACATAGTCGCTGTGGACATAGCCTTCAAAGCCGCCTGAGGATATGTGGTACCAGCCGTCCTCGGTCTTATCGAGAATTTCACAGGCGGAGCCGCCGAAGAGCTTTCCGTTCACATCGCTCTTCTGGGAGCCCTCCTTGTGCATGTTGAGATAGCCCTCGACATTGACGATGCCGAGATTCTGATAGCTGTCCACCACGGTGCGCGCGTTCGCCTCAAGCTCCGCCGCACGGGATTCCTCCGGCGAGAGCGTCGCCTCTATGGTCTGCACTGCCTCCGCATTGCTCGGCGTATTCATAGCGCCGCCCTTCCGCGCGTTTTTTCCGGAACGCCCCTGCACAAAAGCAGTGGTTCCGCACACCAAAAGAACTGCGCCGAGTCCCGCCGCAGTCTTCTGTAAGGTGGTCAGGGCGCGTCGTCTTCTCCGCCGCTGCGGTGAAAGTCCGGCGCCCAGGTTTTTTCTTGGATTATTGTTCATAGCGCTTCCCTCCAGACGAAAGCGCCTCTATTATAACCCGAGACCCCTGCCCTGTCTGTAAAAAAACTGTGAACCATCGTTAAGCGTCTAAAAGTCCCCGGAAGCGCAGGTAGGCCTTCACCAGTTCCGCCGTCTGGGGGATGGTGAGCTTCGACGTGTTGAGCGGCAAATCGTAAAGCATGGGATCGCCCCAGTTGTTTCCGGTATAGTAGCGGCAGTAATCCCTGCGCTGACGGTTGATTTTCTGGATGCGACTCATGGCTTCCTCGGCATCCACAGCGTCCACTTCCATGACGCGTCTTACCTTGCTCGCCATATCGCAGTACACAAAAAGACTTACAAACTCCCCGAACTCGGTCGCGTCAAGTACAAAGTCCGCACTCCGGCCGATGAAGATGCAGGGGCCCTGATCCGCCATCTTTCGTATGGTCTCCGCCTCAAAGCGGAACAGATTGTCGGGGTTTGTGATATTTCCTGCGACGCGGGGCTTACCGATTACGTCGCGCGCCTGCCCAAAAAGGCTCTTGCCGGGCTTCTCATCGTGGAGACGAAAGTACTTCTCTCCGACCGCCGCGTGTTCCGAGGAGGCACGAATAATCTCATCGTCGTAATAAGGGATGCCGAGCTCCTCCGAGAGTGCCTTTCCGAGCAGACGTCCGCCGCTCCCGTATTCCCGTTCAATCGTAATGACCAGATGCTGTTTCATCTTACTTTCCTCCTTAAAATAATACCATTAAAACAGGCACGGTAATAAAGATGCCAAGGGTTGTCAGCACCGAACCGATGGCCGCGTACTGCTCATCCGCCCCGTAGGCGCCCGCCATGACCGTAATCTGCGATACCGCGGGGAGTGCAGCCTCAATCAAGAAAACCTTCTGCGGAAGCCCTGTCACACCGAGCATCCGTGTCACCAGCACGGAAACGAGGGGGGCAAAGAGCAGGCGCAAAACGAGTAAGGCCGGAATGCCCCGTTCGATGCGAAGACTTTTTTTCCCGAGTTCAAAAATCACGAAGCCGCAGTAAAAGAGCGCAAGCGGTGTCACGGTCGCGCTGATATAGCCCATAAAGCTCATAAGCGTGCTCGGGAGCCGGATATCCGCAAAAAGCAGCGCATATGCCGCGAAGATGCCGAGTATGGGCGGCTTTGTCAGCAGCGAGCGCAAAACACTTGCCTTTTTTCCCGCCGCCGCTTCACCGGAACGTTCCACCAACATCAACGCGACCGTCTGGGTGAACACCGTGGAACACATATAGTAGAGCATCACATAGGGCATGCTGACCTCACCGAAGAGTTCCAGCGCCATGGGCAGCCCGATAAAGAGGGTATTTGAGAGAAAGGCAAGCGCCACAAAGACCCCCCGGCGCTTCTTCGGGAGCTTTAGAGCAATCGCAACCAGAGCGGAAACCGCAAGACAAATCAGGATTGTGAGGAGCGGTGCCAGCAAGAAATATCCCATCTCAAACATGTCGTCACGCTTTAAATGATTCTGGATTCCGACTATGGTGTTCAGCGGTACCGCGACGTTAATGACGTAGCGACTCACAAACTTTTTCTCGGTCGCTGTCATGATATTACGCTTCCCGAGAAGAAAGCCCACAGCCATCAGGCTGAATATCACGAAGACCGCCGATACCGCATTCAAAAACTCTCCCAACGCAAGCTCCTCTCAATGACAGAGGGGAGAGGAGTTTCGCCTCCTCTCCCCTCTGTCTTACTCTTCGTCCCAGCTGTGGAACACCGCCTGGACATCATCGTCCTCATCAAGCAGATCCAAAATGCGCTGCATCTTCTTCTGCTCTTCTTCGCTCTTTAAGCTGACCCAGTTCTGCGGAATCATCTTGACATCCGCCTCGAGCATCTGAATGCCCTTCTGCTCAAAGGCCTCGCGCACCGCCGAGAACTGCTCGGGATCGGTTAGAACCTCGTAGCTGTCCTCATTGTCCGCGAAATCCTCCGCACCGGCATCGAGCGCAAACATCATGAGCTCGTCCGCATCCATGTCGCACTCCTCTTTGTCAATCAGAATCTGACCCTTGCGGTCAAACATGAAGGAGACGCAACCCGGCGTACCGACATTGCCGCCGCCCTTTGAAAAGGCTGCGCGCACATTTGCCGCCGTGCGGTTCTTGTTGTCCGTCAGGGTCTCGACAATGATGGCCACACCGGAGGGACCGTAGCCCTCATAGACATTCTGCTCATAGTCCACATTGTCCAGACCGCCGGCTGCTTTCTTGATGCCGTTGTTGATTGTGTCGTTCGGGACATTGTTTGCCTTCGCCTTCGCGATGACGTCCCTGAGCTTCGAGTTATTGGAAGGATCCGGGCCGCCCTCTTTGACTGCAACCGCAATCTCACGTCCGATTACGGTGAAAATCTTGCCCTTTGCTGCGTCATTTTTCTCTTTCTTGTGCTTGATATTTGCAAACTTGGAATGTCCTGACATGCCAAAAACTCCTTCTGTTCTTTTCTGTGCGGCGCACACTGCGCCCTTTTTACCGTCTCATACTAACACGCGAAAAAACGCGCGTCAACCGACGCGCGTTCCTCAAAATCAATATACTGTGGTGGTAAACGGCGACTCCACGCCGCCCACGCGCTTGCCGGTCTCCTCGTCAAAGGTGCCGCTTGCGCCGTGGTTCCGCTTTACATTGGTCGGGCTGTAGGTCTTGTCTCCCGAAGCTCTGACCGCCGCAATGGTCGCTGCCGTCGAATACACGCGACGAATCTGTCCGTAGGTAATCCACTGACCGTCCGCATTTACCTGGTAGCCGTCCGGCGTTGTGGTGTCCGTCAACAGCCATCCCTCATTGTCGAAGTAGTAGCACTCCGCAATACCGTCTTTATTTCCATCGAGCCAGAGCCAGGTATTCGAAGGATACTGCCCATTCCCGTAGTCATACCACCAGGAGTCCGGACGACTCTCGCCGAGTCTCCAGGTTCCCGCAAATGCCGTAAAACTCAGTGCAAGTGTCAGCGCCACGGACGCTACCGCTAATTTTGCAATCTTCATATCTGGTTCCCCCTTTTCTGTCGAACTTTCTTGTTCCTATCATACCGACAACTTAAATTTCTGTAAAGAGATTCCGACGTTGAAAGCAAAAACGACTGAAATTTGTAAGATTTACTCCTCTTCTTGCCACTCAACTTTTACGGTTTTGATCATTCTGTCCTCCGCTTTTAGGATTTGGAACAGAAAACCGTGGGCGCGTATGCTTGCCCTCTCGTTGTCCTCCGGGAAATGGTTGAGCTTTGCGATCAAAAAGCCGTTCAGGGTATCGAAATTCTCCCTCTCCTCTTCGGTAAACGGTATTCCGCTCGCCTCTTCCGCATCCGTCAGACGGGTGAAGCCGTGCATAATCCAAGTTCCGTCCGGGAGCGCTCGAATTTCATCCTCATCGCGGTCATACTCATCCGTGATGTTGCCCACAATTTCTTCGAGTATATCTTCCATGCTGACCACGCCGTCGGTCTGGCCGTATTCGTCAACCACAATGACCATCTGGAGTTTTCGAAACTGCATTTCGCGGAACAAAAGGTCAACAGCTCGCGTATCCGGCACAAAATGCGCATCTCGGAGCAATCCCGGAATCTCCGAGATCTTCTTTTCGAGCCGCGATTCCGAGCGCGCAAAATGCATGGCATCGCGGAGGGTCAGAATGCCGATGATGTGATCTATGTCTTCCTTGTAGACCGGAAAGCGGGAGTGCACATTTTCATCCAGTAGAAATTCGACCGCTTCCGCAAGCGTCATCTCGCCGTCCAGAGCTATGACACGCTTTCTATGTGTCATCACATCAGCCGCGGTCTTATCGTTCAGGCGGAAGATGTTGGTGATCATCTGTGCCTCATCCGACTCCACCACGCCCTGCTCATGGCCCTCGTTCACCATGGACATGATGTACTCTTCGGTGACATTTTCTCCCGTGCGCTCGGAATCGATGCCGCGGAGTTTGAGCATCAGGGTGACCAGCTTAAGTACCAGCCACTCCGGTACAGCGAGCACCAGCATAAAAGCGCGCACCGCAAAGAGTGCCTGCCGCGCCGCTTTTTCCGGATTGCGTTCTGCGAGCCGCTTCGGTAAAAGGACACCGAAGGCGGTAAAAATCATGGCCGAAAGCCCGTAGACCGAGACTGCCGCCAAAATACGCGCATACGGTAAGCCCGCAAAGAAATGACTGTTCGCGACTACTTTGGCGAGCGGCAAGAGACAAAAGCCGCCCACCCAAAAACCGAGCAGTATCGTGAGGAGCTGGAGGCTCCGGATAAAGGCTCCCGGTCTTCCCTTATGTCGCAGCAACTCACCGGCGCGCCGATCGCCCGCTTCCAATGCAGCCGCAAGTTCCTTCTCGCTCAAATTCTGCAGGGCGGCTCCGAAGGAGAACGCCGTGCCGCAAAGCCAAAGTGCAGGTAAAAAGCCGAGTATACTCGGCAACATACTGTCCAAAAAAACTCCTCTCTCCGCCTCAGCAATCAATGCGGGGCACTCTTTGATTCAGACAACACAAAAATTCGTAGTGAAAACGCCCGGAGCGCTCTGCCAATTCTTCGAGGGTAATGAAAGCCTCCCCGTCTCTTCCGATCAGGGTGACCGTTGAACCGACCTCTGCTTCCGGAACCGTGCTCACATCCGCCATCAGTTGATCCATGCAGATGCGCCCCAGAATGGGACAGCGCTTTCCGTGAATCAAAACCTCTCCCTTGTTGCTGAGCGAGCGGGGATAGCCGTCTCCGTAGCCGACTGCCACCGTGGCAACCCGCATGGGGCGCTCCGCGACATAGGTGCCGCCGTAGCTGATCGCCGCGCCCGCCGGAACCTCCTTCACATAAGTCACCGTACTGTGCAGGGAGAGCACCGGTTCGAGCGCAAGCGGATGTTCCATTTCCGCCGCAGGGTAGATGCCGTAAATCGAAATACCGGCTCGCACCATGTCATACTCCGTGCCGCGAAGATTCAGTATACCCGCGGAATTTGCGATGTGGCAGATGCGCGGGGAGAGTCCCCTCTCCCGAAGCGCGGCGCGAAAGTCGCGAAAGCGCTGTTCTTGCAGCGCCGTGGTCTCCTGAGACCATTCGTCCGCGCGGTAAAAGTGGGTAAACATGCCCTCAAAATCAAGCTTCGGATACGCCGCAATGCGCTCCGCGAGCAGAACGCCTTCCGCGTCCGGACATAGTCCGATGCGGTGCATGCCGGTATCTACCGCGAGATGAAACGCTGCCTTGCAGCCAAGCTTTGCCGCAGCATGAGACAAGGCCTCTGCCTGTGCTTCCGTAAATATCGAAGGGCGAACTTCGGCTCGAACCAAGTCTTCATAAGCGGCGTCGGAAACCGGCCCCAAGATTAAAACGGGCTTTTGAACCCCATGCTTTCGAAGTGCCAGGGCTTCTTCCGCCGTGGCCACACAGAAAAAGCTGACATAGGGATTGATTGCATCTGCAACCGCGGCCGCCCCGTGCCCGTAGCCGTCCGCCTTGACCACAGCCGCCATCCGCATGCCCGCGGGCAGACTGTCCCGCATGGCTTCCATATTGTGACAAAGCGCGCTGCGACTGATTTTTGCGTAGACGCGCTGCCGCTCTATCTCCTCCTTGCGCAAGTTTGCTCACCTCCCCTTTGTTTGTCCGATTGCCGCCTGTGCCGCCCCGCGCATCACCATAGGAACCGCATCCGCGATGTCGCGCGCCAAAATACCGTGCAGCGAATAGCGCTCCGCCGCCGCTTGTCCCGCTCTCCCGTGCAGATATGCGCCGATGGCCGTCGCCTCGCCCGGCGCCATGCCAAGGCAGATGAGGCCGGCAATGATACCGCTCAGCACATCGCCGCTCCCGGCCTTTGCGAGCGCCGGGCACCCGCTCTCGTTTCGATAGGTCTTTCCGCTCTCCGCATCCGCAATGACGCTCTCATGCGTCTTTAAGCAAAGCGTAACCCCGTAGCGATTGCGATAGCTCTCCGCAATTGCACGCGTCTCACAGAGTATCTCCGGTATTTCATGCTCCGTGAGCCTGGACATCTCACCGGGATGCGGGGTAAAAATCCAGGGGCTCTTTCGGAGCGCCAAGAGGGAAGGCCTGCGCGCAATCAGATTCAGGGCATCGGCATCCGCAATGAGCGGAACCCGGCAGTGCTCCAGTGTCTCCTTCACGAGGGCCGCCGCATATTCCGACTGCCCGAGCCCCGGTCCTATGACCACAGCCTTACAGCTGCTAAGCAATTCCTCCAAGTGATGCAAAGGCAGGGGCAAATGCTGTCCCCGCTCCATGACCTTAGGCGCTTCTTCCTCGGAAACCGTAATGCCGCCCTGTTGCTGCACCAAAAATGCCTCTCCCGGATTCTCCGCGCAGAGCGTTTCCGTCTCTAAATCGTAGCTCTCCACGATGGCCTCCGGAAGCTGAATTTGTAAAATCGAGCGATTCACTTCCGGCGTCAAAATGCGCACCAGACCGGCGCCGCTGCGGTAGGCGGCGAGTGCCGAGAGATAGGCTGCCCCCGCCATGCCCTCACTTCCGGCAATGCAAAGCAGGGGACCGTAAGTCCCCTTGTTTGCGTTCTTCTGCCTCACCGGAATGCGGCAGAGA
>CAUVLB010000042.1:0-7716 GCA_963552595.1 uncultured Stomatobaculum sp.
AAAGAACCAGACGCTTCTTCTCCGCATCCGCCGTGATGACAACCACGTCGATGTGCTTGTTCTGGAAGTCCTCGAGCTTCTCAACATAGCTCGAGGAAAGCTGGCTTGCCGGAATGAATGCACGCGTGTCCTCAAGATACGCAATGCAGCCGCCCTTCACTACCTCGATGATTTTGACGTTGAACTGCTCCTTGCTCTCCACAAGGCTCTGAAGGCGCTCCCATTTGCCGCCGTCCTCGTTCTCAACCTTCTTTGCGGTCTTGAACGACTCGTTGATTTCCTGCTCGAAATCCTTCATGCTCTCTTCTGCCATTTTGTTACCTCCCCCGAATCCAGCCAAAAGGCCGTTATTTGCAATGAGTATAGCACATTATTCATCGCACTGAAAGCTCTGATTATATTTGTCTTAATTTTCGCTTGACATTGCATACAAAGCTGGTATACTAATAACAGTTCCTATTATTGTTGGAGGCATCTATGAAGATACGGAAGCACAGTCGACAGCGGGATGCTATCCTGAAAAATCTGTCCTCCCGTCTGGATCACCCGACGGCGGACATGATTTATCGGGAACTCCGCGAGGAGTATCCCCGCATCAGCCTCGGCACCGTCTACCGCAATCTGAACCTGCTCGCAGAACTGGGGCAGATTCGAAAGATTCACTGCGAAGGCGGCACAGAGCATTACGACTATGACACCTCCGACCACTGTCACTTTGTCTGCAAGCACTGCGGCGGCGTGGTGGATCTCCCCCTGGAGACCGACCGCCAGCTCAATGCGCTCGCGGCAGAGACGGGAATCGGGTCAGTTGAGTGCCACGCCCTCGTGTTTTACGGTATTTGCAGCAGCTGTCAGGCCGCTGCAAAGGCGACGGTCTCCCGGGAACATGTAGCCGCGCCCCTCTGAGGACGCGCCGTCTCTTCCGCTTCGGCGGAAGAGATGCTTTTTGAAAACGTCAGGCAATGAAACAAAAAACATTTAGTAAAGGAGAGTACAGTTATGAAGCAGTGGAGATGTCAGGTTTGTGGTTACATTTTTGAGGGTCCGAGTGCACCGGAGGCCTGTCCTCAGTGCAAGGCTCCCGCGAGCAAGTTCGAGGAAGTGAAGGAAGACGGCAACATGGTCTGGGCTGCAGAGCACCAGGTCGGCATCGCTAAGGATGTCGATGAGGAGATCAAGGCAGGCCTTCGCGCGAACTTCGAGGGAGAGTGCTCCGAGGTCGGTATGTATCTCGCTATGAGCCGCGTGGCTTTCCGCGAGGGCTATCCGGAGATCGGTGAGTACTGGAGAAGAGCGGCTCTTGAGGAGGCGGATCACGCAGCCCGCTTCGCAGAGATGCTCGGTGAGGTTGTCACCAACTCCACCAAGAAGAACCTTGAGATGAGAGTTGCTGCCGAGTTCGGTGCGACTCAGGGCAAGGTTGATCTTGCGACGATGGCAAAGAAGCAGAACCTCGATGCGATTCACGACAGCGTCCACGAGATGGCACGCGACGAGGCGAGACACGGCAGAGCTTTCCTTGGCCTGCTGAACAGATACTTCGGCGAGAACAAGTAATTTTTCTCCGAGCGGCTGTAAGAACCTTCCTCCATGGGTTCTTACAGCCTTTTTCTTTGCGCATTTCGCGCTTTTTTGCTACGCTCTTAGCAACACCTGCGGGAGGATTATCTTGTGATGGATGACTTTGTGAAAAGCTACTATGCGCTGCCCACAGCCCGGGAGCGCTCTCTCTTTTTGACGGATTGCGCGGAAGACCCTGTACTCAGCGAGGACAAGCGGGAGACCCTAGAGCTGCTCTCTCGCTTGCTCACCGCGCGTTTCGGCGAGAGACCCGAGCGGCGGCAAACAATCAACGACCGTTTTCTGACAGCCTTCATGGATCTCCGCGTGACTTATGCCAGAGACAGCGGGCTTTTTTCGCGCGGCAAACAAAAAAAAGAAGTGCTGCGTGCCTTCGCAGCCCTTCTTCTTCCCGATTTTTTGATTGAGGCAATCAGCGACAGCCCCCGTTTTCCGGTCTTGCTCCGCGCCGAGTGGCGAGACTTTGCCGACACCCTCTTTCGAAGCTGCCTCCGCGATCCCGCCTACCGGAGCCGTGTCTTCGGTCTGGTACCGGTACCGGAGGAGATGGTAGTCCTCCGCCTCCGCGAGGAACTCCGTCAAATCATGACGGAACTCCCCGCCCGCCACTTCCTTCAGCGGGAGAGCTCCGTGCTTCGCGAGGTAATGGAGGAGTCCCTGTCCGCACTCACCGCCTCGTAAGGCACGCGTATATACTTGCCCTTGTCGAGCGTATAGGCGGATTTTTCCCCGCTCGCGAGCGAGAGTGCCAGCGAGAGCATGGCCCGCGCCTGTCCGACGCCGTCGTTCTTAACGGTTCCCGTGAGACTCTTATCACGCACCGCCGCGAGTCCGGGCTCGGTTCCGTCTATCCCAAAGACCGGCGGCAGCGGAATACCGCTCTCCCGGTAAGCATCCAGAGCGCCGAGCGCCATGTCGTCGTTGTTTGCGAGTATCAGCTCAATCTGCGTTCCGTAGCTTTTCAGCAACTGCCGCACCTGGGTCTGCGCCTGGGAGCGGTTCCAGTTTGCGAGCGCGTAGCCCAGTTTTTCGAGCGCTATGCCCTGCTCTTTCAGAGTCGATGCCGCATACTCGGTTCTTAAGATGGCGTCCTGGTGCCCGGCCTCTCCCTCCAAAACCACATACTGAATGACACCGTCTTGATTCCGGTCAGCCTCCGGGTGCGCCTTTAAATAGGAGGCCGCAAGCTCGCCCTGCAATACGCCGGACTCCTTTGCATCGGCGCCTACATAGTAGAGCTTCTCCCAGCGCTCCAAATCCTCTTCGACCAGCTCGCGGTTAAAAAAGATAATCGGCACGTCCTTTTTCTTTGCCATATCGATAATCTTTCCGGGCGCCGTCCGGTCGACCAAATTGACGCAGATGATGTCGCAGCCGTTGTCCAGCATCTGCCGCACGGCCTTGTCCTGCACTTCCTGGCTGCGTCCCGCGTCACTGAGTTCTATCTGCACACTGCGCTGCTGGGCGGCAGCCCCCTCGCGAAACGCATTTGTGAGCTCCGAGATAAAGGTGTCATAGCCGTCATAGACGCTCACCCCGATTCTCACCTTCTTTTTTCCCTCCGACTGCCGCTCCCGACAGCCCGACAAACAGAGGACCGAGAGGAGAAGCAACAGAAGCCGAATCCGATTTCGCATCACACCTCGCTTTCACCGCACCAGCGGGAAGAGTAATTTTTGATTTTCCGCACTGTACATTGTATCCCTTGATACCAGGGTGTCACCGACTCTCAGCTGCTCCATTTCCCGGAGCCTGCTCGAGAGTTTTTTCTTTGCCTCCGCAACCGCGAGATAGCCCATGTTGAACTCGTTGACCACAATCATAGAGCGAATGTCGCCGCGGTCCAGGCCATAGAGATTGCGGTTCGAGTTGCCGATCCCGTAGACCAGAGGCCGCTCTTCCGCGCTGAGCGAATACGCAAGGGCCTCCGTGAGCGCGCCGTCATCAAGACCCGCGATGACGGCCGCCCCGCTTAGCTCCTCCCGAAGCGAAATGCCGCTCCCGCGCAGCGCTTCCTGTACGCCCCGGCGTCTTTGCTCCACCGAGCCCTGTGCGCCTTCCGCAGGAAGCAGGGCGACATCACCGCTCCGCTCCGCCGCCTCCTTCCGAATTTCTCTCCCGAGCGCCACGCCGATTGCGTAGTTGTCCGCACTGACAGAACCGAAGCGCCCCGCGGCCTCCGTGTCGGCGCGCTCGCCGAGCAATACGACAACGGCGCGCTGAGACAGCTCTTCCGCCATTTTACCGCTGCCCTCGAAAGCGACCGGCTCTATAATCAGCGCGCTTGCGCCGTCCTCAATCTCCTGCGCCGCGAGTTGTCGCTCTGTTTCCAAGTCGGCATCCGCGGGCACCATCACATAGTTCAACACCAGCTTGTCGTCCTCGGCCGCCTTCTCCATCCCCGCAAAGAGTACCGAAGTGCCTACATCCGCCTCCCGACGCGTGAGCACCGCAATGCGCTCTCGTCTCCCCGCCTGCTGCGAAACATAGCGCGTCCGCGCCAAAAAGAGCGGAAGCAGTACGGCGAGAGCCGCTGCGGCCGCCGCAATCCAAACCACTGTGTGCCGCTTCATCGTCCCTCCTCAAGCCGCTGTCTGTTTTCTTCGTTGTAGGGGATGGCCGGCAAGCGTATCCGCACCTCGGTTCCCTCATCCGGCTCACTCTCGATATGAAGACCGTAGCGCTCGCCGAAGCGAAGCCGAATGCGCCGCTGCACATTCAAAAGCCCCACGCCCGAACCGCGGCTCGGGCGGTGCTCCCCCTCTTTTAAGAGCAGCGGAACTTCCTCCGCCGGGATGCCGTAGCCGTTGTCGCGGACGGTGAGCAGAAGTTCTCCGTCTCTCAGCTCCGCGCGGAGTAAAATCTCGCCCTCGTCCTCCATACCCTTCACGCCGTAGTAGATGGCGTTTTCCAGTATGGGCTGGAGTATCAGTTTGACCGTACAGTAATTCCGCACCGCGGGATCGATTTCATAGCGCATCCGAAAGCTGTTCTTAAAGCGAACTTTCTGGATGTTCATATAGTTTTCCGCATGCTGAAGCTCGGCCTCCATCGAGATAACGGTCTTGCCGCCGCTCAGACTGATGCGGAAAAGGCTCGCGAGCTGGGTGATCATGACCACGGCGTCTTCGTGGCGCTCCCCCTCTATCATCCAGACAATGGAATCTAAGGTATTGTAGAGAAAGTGCGGGTTAATCTGGGACTGCAGCGCGTCGAGCTCGCTCTTTCGCTTCTCCTCCTGCTCCCGCACAACGTCCCGCATGAGGAGCTGAATCTCCCGCACATAGGAGCGCAGGGTGCGCCCGAGATGGCGCACTTCGGCGCTGCCGCCGACGTAGACCTGGGTCTCCTGCCCAAGCTCCAGTTTCCGTATGGACTCGTTGAGCCGCACCAGGGGCTTTGAGACCTGGGTTGCCGCGAGCCGGTTTACGAGCGCCAGCGCCGCCGCCGTAAAGAGCACAAGTCCGAGCGCAAGCTGACGCACATTGAGGAGGCCGAGCGCAAAGTAGGTGCCGGGAATTACGCCCACCAGCTTCCAGCCGGTGTAGCTCACGGTCTCCACGACGACCTCCCGCCGCTCACCCTGAAAAATTTCGCTGTGTGCGCCGTCCGTATAGCCCGCCGCCACCACACTGTTTTCCGAGACCAGCCCCGCGTCGATCTGCATGCGCCGCGGGTGGTAGATCAACTCGCCACTGCCGTCACAGAGATAGACATAGCGCCCCGCGCTGTCCTGGTTCACATCGTCCAGCATATCCGCGACGCTCTTATAGTTCATGTCGACCAGCAGTATGCCCTCGCTGCTCTGGCCGCCCTCGTTTAATTCCACCGCGCGACTCAGCGAGATGACCCAGTGGTAGCGATAGCTCGGATCGTCAAAGAGATCCTGCACATGCGGGGTCGAGAAATGCAGGTTCTCCACCTTCGCCGCCGCACTGCGAAACCAGTTCTGCTGCCGCACATCCACGTCCTTTTTCTGAACCGCGACCGGCGCCGCACCGAGCAGGGTTCCGTCGCGCCGGTAGAGCGCAAGGGAAATTAAATCGTCGCGGTTGGCCTCGTAGAGCAGCTCCATTTCCCGATTCGTATTCTCCTTCGATAAGTCCTTGCTCTTAATCGAAGCGTAGTAGACGGCATCCGAGAGGGAGCGCATGTTTCTGAGGTAATCGCCCAAGTTCTCCGAAACCCGGTGTAAGAGCTGGGCACTGCTCTCGGTGAGAAGCTGCTCCGTGTGCCGCGCAAAGATGCGGTACAGCCCCACGCCGAGCAAGGCCGTAATGCTCACCGAGACCGCCGTAAAGGAAACCACGATGATGAAGCGTATGGAGCGCGGTATTCCGAAAAAATCCGGCAGTCTCATGCCTCACTCCCCCGCTTGTCTTTATACTTGCTCGGCGACATGCCGAACTGTTTTTTGAAGACATAGCTGAAATAGTTGGGGTCCGCGTAGCCCACCTTGCGCGCAATCATATAGGTCTTCTCGCTCGTCGAGAGCAGCAGCTCGACCGCCTTCTCCATGCGGAGATCGGTTAGGTACTGCACAAAGGTCTTACCTGTCTCGCGCTTAAATATCGTCGAAAAGTACGCGGCGCTCACATTTAAATGCGAGCACATCGCGTCCACCGTGAGTTCGCCTTCTGCGTAGTGCTCGTTGACATAATCGAGCGCCCGCGCCGCAAAGGAGCGCGCGCTGTCCGCCCGCTTATGCTGTATCATCTCCCGCATCTTGCGGCAGACCTCATCCATCCAGCGTGTCAGTTCACCGGGCTCCAGCTGCTGCAAAATGCGGTACATTGCATCGTTGTCTCCGAAAATTTCCTCGGCCCTCAGCTCGTTGTCCTTCGCAAAGCGGTACAGTTCCCCCGCGGTCTCCATCACAAAAAAGCGGTACTCCTGCACCGAGGCCTGCGCCGCCGCATTGTCCGCAATGTAGCGCGCAATCGCGGCGCTCAGCTCTTCCTCTTTTTCCATGCGCATCTTTCGGAAGATGTCCTGCATGGACTCCCGCTCCGAGAGCTCGGTGCTGTTCTTCTCCTGCGGCGCAATCTCCGAGATGCTGATGGCCTTGCCCGTCCCGTATATCATGCGGTAAGAGAGCGCATTGCGGGCACCGGTGTAGGAATCTCTGAGCTCATGGTATGCGAGGCATACCTTGCCGACTCCTATGGTGACCGTGGCGCCGAGCTTTGCCGCCGCGAGCCGGCAAAAGCGGTCGCAGGCATCGGTGAGAAAGCGCAGCTGCCCCGCTTCCTTAAGGGTTGCCAGCATGACTGTATTGCCGAGATAGCCGAAAAAGCGCGCGGTAAAGCGAGCGCCTAAGTTCTCCTCCGCGAGATGCCGCACCGAGGCCGCAATCATCACGGCACTGACGCCGTCCGGCAGCCCCGCGCTTCCCGTGTGAATCACCGCAGCCGCACAGGGGGAAGCGCCCAGTTCCAGCTGATAGTCCTCCGCCTGCCGTGCGATTTCCTCTTCCGGTATCTTACCGTCCAAGAGAGATACAAAAAAACTCTCCTGCAGGCGCGGCAGGCTCTTCTCGTAATAGGCCTGCAGCTGCTCCCGGTTCTGCCGCTCGGCGCGCTCGGCATCCAGGCTCTCCCGTATTCTGAGAAAGAGCTTCGAGAGCTCCGCCGCGTGCACCGGCTTTAAAATATATTCCTCCGCCTCGAGGCGCAAGGCCTCGCGGGCGTATTCAAATTCATCAAAACCCGAAAAAACGACAATGCGTATGTTCGGGTAGAGCTCCTTTAATTTGTGTGCGAGCTCAAGTCCGTCCATATAGGGCATCTTAATGTCGGTCAGAACGACATCCGGCGCGCTCTCCTCCGCAAACTCGAGCGCCTCGAGCCCGTTGTGCGCCTCTCGCGGCACGGAAAAGCCCAGGCTCTCCCAGTCTATGGTCCGCCGTATCGCACTGATCACAACTTCCTCATCGTCCACCAACATGCAGGAATAGAGCATGGTCTTTCCTCCCATTCAAAAAACCGCAGCTTTCGCTGCGGTTTCAGTATAACATATGTAGGCTCTTTGCGCCTTTTGCGATACTTTACTTCTTCTGAACGTACTTTAAGCAGTCCAGGGTGACAGCCGTCAGGATGATGATACCCTCGAAGACGAACTGGAGGTTAGTGTCGA
>CAUVLB010000043.1:0-7710 GCA_963552595.1 uncultured Stomatobaculum sp.
GTTCGGTGCGCATGAGGTTGTGGCAGGCTCGCTCACCACGGGCCAGCTGACTTCCTTCTTCACCTACATGATCAGCATCCTGATGTCACTTCTCATGCTCGCTATGGTCTTCGTTATGATCACGATGTCGGTCGCGAGCGGTCGGCGCATTGAAGAGGTGCTCTCTGAAATTCCGAAGATTCGAACCGCGGAGCAGCCGGTGACGGAAGTGAAGGACGGCTCGGTGGTATTCTCGAAGGTTTCCTTCTCCTACGGAAAGCGTGAGGAGCCGGTTGACTGGGATAATCCGGTCGAGGTGAAAAAGCAGAAGGAAAAGCGCGCCCGCATTGCGGCGGTTGAGAGCGGACAAATGACGGCAGAAGAGGCGAAGCGCCTGGATCCCGACTTCCGCGAGGAAGAGAATCCGCGCTTTGTACTGAGTGACGTGGATATCTCGATTCAATCCGGCGAAACCATAGGAATCATAGGCGGGACGGGTTCTTCCAAGACCTCACTGGTCAGCTTGATTCCGCGCCTCTACGATGCGAGCCGCGGAGAAGTCATAGTGGGCGGAAGAAATGTCAAGGATTACGACCTCACCGTGCTGCGAAACGCGGTGGGCATGGTACTGCAGAAGAATACCCTTTTCTCCGGAACCATCTATGATAATCTCCGCTGGGGTAATCCCGATGCGAGCGATGAGGACTGCGAGGAGGCTTGCCGCCTCGCCTGCGCCGATGAGTTCGTGCGGAGTTTCCCGGACGGCTATAACACTTGGATCGAGCAGGGCGGCAGCAATGTGTCGGGCGGACAGAAGCAGCGCCTCTGCATTGCAAGAGCGCTTTTAAAGAAGCCTAAGATTCTGATTCTCGACGACTCGACCAGTGCGGTCGATACGGCGACGGATGCCTCGATACGCCGCGCCTTCCGCGAGCAGATTCCGAACACGACAAAGTTCATCATCTCGCAGCGCATTTCCGGTGTAAAGGATGCGGATCGCATCCTGGTGCTGGAAGAGGGACGGGTAAGCGGCTTCGGCACCCACGAAGAACTGTTGCGTGACAACGAGATTTACGCCTCCGTGGTCGCCGCGCAGACAGAGGGCGGCGGCGATTTTGACGAGAGAGAGGAGGCGTGACGCGATGGCAAATATGAGGAAAAAAGCCAATCTTGGAAACATCGCTTCGCGTAGCATGCGCCGCCTGATGAGCGCGTTGCTGAAAGACTACGGATTTCAGATTGTAATCGTCATGATATGCGTGGTGGCGGCCGCGGCGGCGGATGCCTACGGCATGTTGTTCATCAAGAACTTAATCGACGACTACATCACACCGCTGATTCAAACCGGCGGTTCGGATTTTACGCCCCTTCTCGGGGCGCTGCAGCGCGTGTCCCTGATCTATCTGGTATCGGTGGTTGCAACCTACATCTATTCGGTGCTGATGGTCTATGTGGGACAGGGCGAACTATTCAAGCTCCGAAAGGAGTTGTTTTCCCACATGCAGTCGCTTCCCATCCGCTATTTCGACACGCACGCCCACGGTGACATCATGTCGGTCTATACGAACGACACGGATACCCTGCGTCAGCTGATCGTGGAAGTGATACCGCAGCTCGCGAGCACGACTTGCTCCGTGATCACGGTACTTTTGAGTATGTTCCTCTTACATGTTCCGCTCACCCTGATTGCGCTTGTCCTGACGGCGCTGATGCTCTTTATTTCCGGCAAGGTGGCAAACATATCGGGCAAGTACTTTGTCGCACAGCAGAAGGAACTCGGAGCGCTGAACGGCTACATCGAAGAGATGATGGAAGGACAGAAGGTCATCAAGGTCTTTTCCCATGAGCCGCAGAGCATTGCGGCGTTCGAGGAGAAGAACCTGAAACTCAGAGATGTCAGCGCAAGGGCAAACGGCATTGCAAACGTCCTGCTGCCGGTTGCGGCACAGCTCGGCAGACTGCAGTATGTGCTGATCGCAACCATAGGAGCGGCTTTGGCGCTCACCGGCAACTACGGACTCAGCATAGGAACTCTGGTCGCGTTTATGACCATGAACCAGAACTTTACGCGCCCCATCACCCAGATTACGACGCAGCTCAACGCGGTCGCCATGGCAGCCGCAGGTGCGGAGCGTATCTATCAGCTGATCGATGAGCCCTCCGAGACGGACGAGGGCTATGTGACCCTGGTTCGCGTGCGCAGAAACCCGGACGAAACGCTCAGCGAGACCAAGCAGCGCACCGGTCTCTGGGCATGGCGACATGTGCATCAGGCGGATGGAAGCGTGGAACTGATTGAATTGGAAGGTCGCGTGGCACTCGAACATGTCGACTTCGGCTATGTGCCGGAGAAGACCGTGCTCCATGACATCAGCCTCTATGCGGAGAAGGGGCAGAAGATTGCCTTTGTCGGTTCGACCGGTGCCGGCAAGACGACCATCACGAATCTCATCAACCGCTTTTACGAGATTCAGGACGGCAAGATTCGCTACGACGGCATTAATATCCAAAAGATCAAGAAGGCGGATCTCCGCGCATCGCTCGGTATCGTGTTGCAGGATACCAATCTCTTCACCGGGACGGTCATGGAGAACATTCGCTTCGGAAGACTCGATGCGACGGATGAGGAGTGTATGGAGGCTGCAAAGCTCGCAAATGCGGACGGCTTTATCAAGCGCTTGCCGGAGGGCTATGAGACCATGCTCCGCGGTAACGGCGCAAACCTATCTCAGGGACAGCGGCAGTTGCTCGCGATTGCACGAGCTGCGGTTGCGGATCCGCCTGCGTTGATTCTCGACGAGGCGACCTCTTCCATCGACAGCCGTACCGAACAGCTCGTGCAGCGCGGCATGGATTCCCTCATGAAGGGGCGCACCACCTTTGTGATAGCACACCGCTTGAGTACGATTAAAAATGCGGACTGCATCATGGTTATGGAGCAGGGGCGCATCATTGAGCGCGGCAACCATGAGGAGCTGCTCGCAAAGAAGGGGCGCTATTACCGTCTGTATACGGGAAAGCAAGCTTGAGAAGCCGCGCCCCTCGTGCTATGATATTTCCAGATAAAAATGCACAGAGAAAAGGCGGAACAGGCATGAAAAAGAGAAGAGTAATGCTGAAGCTCTCCGGCGAAGCGCTCGCAAGCGCGAGCGGCAAGGGCTATGACGAGGCGGTGGTCCGTGACATTGCGCGGCAGGTAAAGCACTCGGTCGATGCGGGTGTCGAGGTCGGCATTGTCATAGGCGGCGGCAACTACTGGAGAGGCAGAACCGGGACGGAAATTGCCCGCGTGAAGGCAGACCAGATCGGTATGCTCGCAACCATCATGAACTGCATTTATGTCTCGGAAATCTTCCGTGGCGAGGGTATGAAGACGGAGATTTTCAGTCCCTTCCTCTGCGGTTCCATGACGGAGCTTTTCTCCGTCGACAAGGCGAATGCGCTCTTTATGGCGGGCAGAGTGCTCTTCTTTGCGGGCGGCACGGGACATCCTTACTTCTCGACCGACACGGGCATTGCGCTTCGGGCGGCAGAACTCGGTGTCGATGAGATTCTGCTCGCGAAGTCGATTGACGGTGTCTACACGGCGGATCCGAAGCTCGACCCGAGCGCAAAGCGTTACGACAAACTGACCATGCAGGAGATGATAGACAAGAAGCTCGGGGTCATTGACCTCACGGCGAGCGTACTCTGCATGGAGAACAAGATTCCGCTCGCAATCTTTGATTTACACGGCGAAAATGCAATTGCGGATGCGCTTCGCGGCGTTATCCACGGCACAACGGTGACGGTAGAATAAGATTCCCGGAGGATGAGATGGCAGACTTAAAGGATACACTTAAAGAGCTGGAAGAGAGAATGAACAAGACGATTGCTTTTATGCAGGAGGAGTTCTCGGCAATTCGCGCCGGCAGAGCAAACCCGCATGTGCTGGATCGTATCACGGTCGATTACTACGGCACGCCGACCCCGCTGCAGCAGGTCGGAAATATCTCTGTGCCGGAGGCAAGAATGATTTTGATTCAGCCCTGGGACAAGAGTCTCCTGAAAGAGATTGAGAAGGCGATTCAAATGTCGGAGCTCGGGATTAACCCGACGAACGACGGTTCCGTGATTCGTCTCCTGTTCCCGGAGCTCACCGAGGAGCGCAGAAAGGCGCTTGCCAAGGACATTCGGAAGAAGGGCGAGGGAGCGAAGGTCGCGGTCCGCAACATTCGCCGCGACGGCGCAGATGCCTTCAAGAAGATGGAAAAGGCAAACGAGATTACCGAAGACGATCTCGCCGATGCGAACGAGAAGCTGCAGAAGCTGACGGACAAAGCGGTGGAGCGCATTGATAAGGCGGTTGAGGTCAAGGACAAGGAGCTGATGACAGTCTGACGCGCCGTTAAAGTGAAACCGAGTGGCGGTCCGAGCAGGACCGCCTTTTTCAACATAGGGAGGCAAGATGACAGAGCGGCTGAACGGGAAACAAATTCCCGCGCACATTGCGATTATTTTGGACGGAAACGGAAGGTGGGCCGCGGAGCGCTCTCTGCCGAGAGCCATGGGACATAAAGCGGGGTGCGAAGCGGTCGAGCAGACCGTGCGCGACTGCGCGGCGCTCGGCGTTAAGTATCTCACGGTCTACGGCTTTTCGACGGAGAACTGGAAGCGTTCCGCCGAAGAGGTGGGGGCACTGATGCACCTTTTCCGCCTGTATTTAAAGAAGCTCTTAAAGGTCGCGATGGAAGAGGGCTGTCGCTGCAAAATGATAGGCGATAAAGAGCGCTTTGCGCCGGATATCATTGAGAGCATTGACCGTCTGGTCGAGGAGACCAAGGACAATACGGGCATGACCTTTGTGATTGCGATTAATTACGGCGGACGGGACGAACTGCGCCGTGCCTTTCTGCGCCTTTTGGAGGAGAAGAAGGGCAGCGGAGCGCCGGAACTCACGGAAGAGGAGATTTCCGACAGCCTCGACACGGCGGGAATTCCGGATCCGGATCTTTTGATTCGCACCAGCGGGGAGCTGCGACTCTCCAATTTCCTGCTCTGGCAGCTTGCTTACAGCGAACTCTATGTGACCCCGCTCTACTGGCCGGACTTTAATTTAAGCGCACTGGAAGATGCTATCCTCGCTTACAATCAGAGAGAGCGTCGCTTCGGCGGCAGATAAGGAGGGAGCATGTCCCGCTTATTGAACATACTCGGCAGTCAGAAATTTCGTCAGCGCCTACTGAGCGGCATAGTTCTTGTTTTGCTCGCCTTTTTGGTGCTTCGGCAGGGCGGAATGGTCCTCTATTGCAGCATGATGGCGATATCCCTGGTCGGACAATACGAGCTGTACCGCGTACTTAAGATGGAGCGGGAACCGCTCGGTGCGGTCGGCTATCTGTCGAGCATAGGCTATTACCTGCTTTTGCTCGCTCGCCATTATGATTACGGGATGCCGCTTATGATAGGCACCCTGATGGCTTTGATGGCGCTCTTTGTGCTGAGCTATCCGCGTTATCGCACGGAACAAATCGCGGTGGGGCTCATGGGCGTACTCTATACGACCGTCATGTTTGCATATGTGTATCGCGTGCGCAGCATGCCGCACGGGGCTTATCTGGTCTGGCTCATCTTTATCTCGAGTTGGGGCTGTGACACCTGTGCCTATGTGGTGGGCATGTTGCTGGGTTCCCATCACTTTGCACCGGTGCTGAGCCCGAAGAAGACTTTGGAAGGCTCAATCGGCGGTGCGGTCGGTGCAGCCCTGCTCGGCTTTGCCTTCGGAACTTTTCTTCGCGGGGAGCTCACGGAGCTCGGGAACCCGGGCTTTGCCTGCCTCTTTGCCTGCGCCTTCGGCGCAGTTATTTCGCAGGTCGGCGATCTCGCGGCTTCTGCCATCAAGCGGGATCACGAGGTCAAGGACTACGGTGATTTAATTCCCGGGCACGGCGGCATACTGGATCGCTTTGACAGCCTCTTATTTACGGCGCCCGCCATATTCTTTGCCCTGTTTTTGTACAGCCAATTTGTCCATCACTGAGGAGGAACAGCATGAGACATATTTCCATACTCGGTTCCACCGGTTCCATCGGAACGCAGACGCTCGATGTGGCGCGCGCAAACGGCGATATCCGCATCGAGGCGCTCGCGGCGCACGGAAACATTGCGCTGCTTGAGGAGCAGATCCGGGAATTTCATCCGCGCACGGTCTGTGTTTACGATGAGAAGAAGGCGGCAGAGTTAAAAACCAAGGTCGCGGACACCAAGACCAGAATCTGTGCGGGGCACGAGGGACTACTGGAGGTCGCGACCGAGGCAAAGGCGGAAACCCTGGTAACCGGCATCGTCGGCATGATAGGCATTGAGCCCACGGTTGCGGCGATACGCGAGGGAAAGAACATTGCGCTCGCAAATAAGGAAACCCTGGTCTGTGCGGGACATCTCATCATGCCGCTTGCAGCGCGGGAAGGCGTTAAGATACTTCCGGTAGACTCGGAGCACTCGGCTATTTTTCAATGTCTTCGCGGCAACAAGAAGAACCGCATACGAAAAATTTTGCTGACGGCTTCCGGCGGCCCCTTCCGCGGCTATACGAGAAAGCAGCTCGAGAAGGTGACACTGAAAGATGCGCTGCGCCACCCGACCTGGAATATGGGACATAAGGTGACCATCGATTCCTCTACCATGGTAAACAAGGGGCTTGAGCTCATCGAGGCGCGCTGGCTCTTCGATGTCGAGGTCGATGACATTGAAGTTCTCGTGCAGCCCCAGAGCATTTTGCACTCCGCAGTCGAGTTTATGGACGGCGCGGTCATGGCTGAACTCGGAACACCGGATATGAAGCTCCCGATTCAGTATGCGCTCTACTATCCGAGACGCAGAAAACTTAGCGGCAGCGAGCGCCTCAATTTGGCGGCACTCGGAAAACTGGACTTTTCCGCGCCGGATTTTGAGGCCTTTCCGGGGCTTAAACTGGCATATCACGCGGGGAGAACGGGCGGCAGTCTGCCGACGGTATTTAACGCGGCAAATGAGGTCGCGGTACGCGCCTTTTTAGAAGAGAAAATCAGTTATTTGGAGATTGCGGCCTGCATTGAGGATGCAATGGAGCACCACGAGAAGGTGGGCATCCTGTCCTCGCCCACGGTATCGGACATTCTGGCACTTAAGAAGACGACCGAGCAGTGGCTTGCGGCGCGCTATCATTTGGACTAAACGAAGAAAGAGAGGGAGACTGTGCAGCAGATTGTCAATGTCATCCTATCGGTATTACTCTTTGGCTTTATCATCTTTTTCCATGAGCTCGGGCACTTCCTCGCAGCGCGCCTCTTTGGGGTTGGCGTGGTCAGCTTTTCGCTCGGCATGGGACCCAAAGTTCTCGCGGTGGAGCGGGGCGGAACCGAGTATGCGCTTCGCGCCGTGCCGTTTGGCGGTTTTTGCGCCATGCGGGGCGAGGATCAGGCGGGGAAGGACTTGAGCCCGGATGACTTCAATGCACACGCTCCCTGGCAGCGCTTTGTGATTTTGATTGCGGGAGCCTGCTTTAACTTTCTGCTCGCGTTTTTGCTCGCGGTTGTCTTGCTCTTGCAGACCGGGGTGGACAAGCCCTATATCGGCAAGCTGATGCCGGGCATGCCGGCGGAAGAGGCGGGGCTTCAGGCCGGTGACCGCATACTCGCAGTCAACGGCACCAAAGCGAACTTTTTCCGCGACATTTCGCTGCAACTGCAGTTTCACGCGGGTGAGCCGATT
>CAUVLB010000044.1:0-7687 GCA_963552595.1 uncultured Stomatobaculum sp.
GAATGCGCGAGGGGTTCGAAGAGCTGATGCAGAGTCCCACCTCGCACTTGTTGTAAAGCGCGTTGCACTTTTCAAGCGGGATGATACCGAGGTTCTCGTGTTCAAACCAGACATTGCCCTTAATGTTCGAGCCGTAGAGGTAGATTTTCACATCCGGGCGCAGGAACTTCACAATGCCGAGCGCCTCAATGCCGAGCACGCTGCAGCGGCGCGGCTTATCGGGCTGGTAGACAAAGCAGATCGCATGTTCCTTCTTTGCCTCCGGCAGCGGACGGTAGATGCGCCGGTCGGCGCAGAAATCGAAATAGCGGGAAGGCGGGTGGTACTCTGTCTGCATCTTGTGCGAAAGCCAACGGCCTATGGTGACCGGCTTTAAACCGTAGCCGTAGGAATTGCAGGCGAGAATGTAACCGTCACCCATGGGGTTAAAGAGCGCCTCAAAGTCCTGAATAAAGTAGGCTTTTACAGCCTTACTGTTGCAGTCCCGCACCACCTTGGCCGTAAACCAGGCGGTCGCGAAAATGATGTCGTACTCTCCCTGAATGTCGAAGCCCAGAATAAAGCGGCAATCATGCTTTCCGAAGAGGGTCTCGGCCTGACGGCGGAGTTCCTCGGAATTCTTGACTTCTCCCTTATCTTCCACATAGACATCGCATTCATAACCCTTGCGAATCAAGTATTGCACGTTCTGGAGTATGGTTCTGTGCCCTCCGGAGCCCTCGATCAGCGACGGCAGTACCCACGCAGCTCTCATTTTTTCTCCCCGTACTTTCTCCGAAACTCAAGTCGCGACATCCAATGCCGCTTGATCATTGCCTCATACTCCGCGTTCTGCTGCTGCAGGGTCTGAATGATATTGCCCTGCTGCTGCACGATGCCGAGTCTCTCCTCCGCAATCTTGTGTGCCTCCGCAAGGCTGCGGTCGCGCTCGTCAATTAACTTTGCCTGCGACTCGATTGCCGCATCCTTTTCGACAATCAGCTTTTCATCCGCTGCAATCCGCGCATCGCGTTCCGCAATTAACTGATTCTGGCTTTCGATCGTCGCATTGCGTTCCTCAATGAGCTTCGTCTGGCTCTCAATCGCAGCATCCTTCTCCGCGACCAATCTTTCATCCGCCGCAATCCGCGCGTCCCGCTCGTCAATTAATTTGGTCTGGCTCGCAATGGTTGCATCGCGCTCTTCAATGAGCTTCGTCTGGCTTGCAATCGCAGCATCCTTCTCGGCGACCAATCTTTCATCCGCCACAATCCGCGCATCCCGCTCATCAATCATCTTCGACTGCTGCTCGATGGCGCGGTAGCGCTCTTCGTAGAGCTCCTTCAATTCGTCAAAGCGCGCCTGCGTGTACTTATACTCGGAGCGGTAGAAGTAGAGATCCTTATAATACTTAAAAAAGCCCGCTTCCTCGAGTCTGTCGTACCAGTATCTCCCCTTCGGGAACAGTACGCCGAGGCCGCAGCTGTGCGTAAAGTCAAAGTAGTAATCGTACTCCTTCTTGGTCTTCTCCCAGTGGTCGCAGGAGCCCCGATCGATGTGGCTGTACACATCGTGGAAGAGGACAATGCCGTTCTCCTTTAACTTGGGGAGCCAAGTCGTAAAGTCGTGCTCCACGTCCTCAAAGGTGTGTCCGCCGTCAATGTGCAGGATGTCAATCGAATTGTCCGCAAAGTTCGGGAGCGCGTCGTCAAAGCACATCTGGAACTGCTTTAACTTGACCGTGGGGTAATAGGTCTCATGGGTCTTTTTGACGAGTTCGTAGACTTCCTCTCCGGTAATCTCTGCACCGATATCGCCGCTCCAAAGATCCACCGCATTGATTTCGGTGTCCAGCTTAAAATCACGCACGGCCTGACAGAAGCTAAAGAGCGAGCAGCCGTACTGGCTGCCGAGCTCCACCAGGCGCTCCGGGCGCACAAATTGCAATAAATCATAGGCAAAATCCCGGTGGCCTTCCCAGTAGGCAAATTTAAGCTTGGGATTTAATAAGTCACTGTCATATCGCGGGTCTGAGACGACCCAGTTTGTTTCATGGTTCATACTCTATCCTCTCGATTTTGAATTCTTCGATTACGTGGTTGATGACACCGTGCATGGGTTTTAACGCGATTGCCTGCACATGCAGAACGCTGTGCACCCAGCACTGCACGGTGTGCACCATCTGGTCATAGCCCTCGCCGATACCGAGGGTCAGGAAATAATCGCCCTCCTTGACCTCAGGCCAATGGAAGGAAAGGGAGGCTTTTCTCACTTCTCCCTGCTTTACGCCCTCAATCATAATATTCTCGCCGAGGGTGCTCTGCGCAAAAATACTGTTTCCGTACTTATCCTTAAAAGTATAGCCGATTATGATATTGTCTGCATCTTTTTTCGCGTGCAGTAAAAGCTCAATGCGCACCGCATCGCCGGGCTTTACAACATCCACCGCCTCGCCGTTAATCAGCATGCGACAGCGATCGATTAAAATATCCTGCGCACCGCCTATGCTCTCCTTCGGCGCATCGACCCAGCCGATTTCCGCCTTTTCTTTTTCGCGGGCCGCGGCCTCCAAAGCGAGCGCTTCCGCCTCTGCCTCTGTGGCAGCGTTTAGGCGCGCATCCTCATCCTTCGCGGCCGCCTCCTCGCTCTGAAATACGCTCGTGTGGAGCAGCTTTAAATAATCCTCGATGACCTCGAGCGGCTTGCCCTCGCGAATTATTTTTCCGCGATCGATTAAAATGACGCGGTCCGCCATATTCGCAATGCTGTTCATATCATGGGTCACAAGGAGCTTGGTGACGCCCTTCATCTCCTCCTTCATGAAGGTATTGCACTTCTGCTGGAAGAAGATATCGCCGACCGAGAGCGCCTCGTCGACAATCAGGATTTCGGGTTTGAAGCTGATCATAACCGCGAAGGCGAGGCGGGCAAACATACCGCTCGAATAGGTCTTGACCGGCTGCCCCATGTACTCGCCGATGTCCGCGAAGTCCACGATTTCCCTGACCTTCTCCTGCATCTCCTCGTCGGAGAAGCCGCGCATGGAGCCGTTTAGGAAGATGTTTTCATAGCCCGTGTACTCCGGGTTAAAACCGGTTCCGAGCTCGAGCAGGGCGGAAATTTCGCCCCTCGTCTCTATGCTGCCCTCGCTCGGCGTGATGACACCGGTGATGAGCTTTAAAAGCGTCGACTTGCCCGCGCCGTTTCGCCCGATGATGCCCAGGGTCTCTCCCTTCTTCACCGTAAAGGAGACCTGATCCAGGGCCTTATAGAGCGTATGGTATTTCTTCTTGGTGAGCGAGAACAGTTCCTTGACCCTGTCCTGGGGTCTCTCATAGAGATTATAGAACTTGCTCACAGCTCTCACTTCAATTGCGTTTTCGTTTTGATTCATCGCTTATCCTCAGAGCACATCTGCGAAGTACGGTTTCAGTTTTCGGAAGGTATACATGCCGAGTGCAAAGAGCGCACCCGTGAGCGCCCAGAAGTAGAGCGTATAGAGGGGTTTATCCCAGACCGGCACATGCGCATAGAGCGAGTCGCGGTAACCCTCGACCAGGTAGTAGACCGGATTTAACTGAAAAACAAGGCGCAGCTTTCCGCTTAGCACCTCCGGTCCCCAGACAATCGGAATGGCCCAGAAACCAATCTGGATAAAGATACCGACCAGCTGGCTCACATCCCGCATGTAGACCGTGACCGAGGAGGTAAAGAGCACCACGGCAAAGACCAGCATGAAGTTACAGAAAATATAGTAGGCGAGCTGCAGATAGTACCAGTCCGCCGTGTAGCCCGAGAAGTTCAGGATGACGGTCACAATGCCGAGAAAGATACCGTGAATGATGAGCGAGGTTCCGACCTTCACAAGCGGAATGAGCCCCACGTTAAAGTTCAGCTTCTTCACGAGATAGGAGTACTCAAGAAAGGCATTGGTGCCCGCGCCGAGCGCATCCGAAAAGAAAAACCAGGCGACAATACCGGATATCATCCAGATGATATAGGGGGTGCCGTCCGGGCGCGAGCCGTTCCTTAAGCCGACGGTAAAGACAAACCAGTAAATGAGTACCGTGATGAGCGGCTGCACAATGCCCCAGACCACGCCGAGGTAGGAGCCGCTGTACCGCGCCTTAAAGTCGTTCTTTACGAGCTTCCCTATCATCTTTTTATCTTTTTCAAAAAATACGCGAAGTCTGTTCATTCACTCTCCCCAATTGCCCGATTCCAAAATGCCTGTATCTCTTCCGGCGAAAAGCAGGTGTCAAAGCGTTTTCTTGCCGCGCGCGCCATGCTTTTAAGCCGCGCGGGATTTGCCGCGAGTTCCGCAATCCGCGCCGCAAACGCGCTGCTCTCCGCGGCAAAATAACCGCTCACGCCGTCTTCTATCACGGTTTTATTATAGCCCACCGGAGAGAGAATCGGAACAACTCCGGCCGACATATATTGAATGGCCTTAAAGCCGCCCTTGCCGAGCGTATAGGCGCTCTCCGTGAGCGGCATGAGTCCTATCTCCGCCTCGCGGAGGGCTTCTATGCCGCGTTCGCGGCTCCAGCGTATGTTTCGCAATTTTAAGTGCGCACGCTCTCCCGTGAGCGGCGCATTTGAGACCACCGATAACTCCAAGCGCTTGCCCGTATCCCGCGCGATCGTTTCGGCAGCTTGATCCAGTGCCGGAATGAGTGCTTCCAGATATTTCAGGTTATCGCGGGTGCCGAGCCAGAGTAGTTTTAACGCCGCGCCGTCACTTCCCTTGCTTGCAAGAAGACGCTCTGTCTCCTCGCGCCGAAAAGCGAGGTCCGTGGTCGGGAGCAGCTTTACCTTCTCTCTTGCGGTTTCGCTCACGGTTTCCCTGAGGTAGGCGCCGGTCACGGTGATTGTGCTCGCCGCTTCTTCCAGCACTGTCTTCTCCGCCTGCGAGAGTTCTCCGTCCAGCGCAATGTTATCGTCAAAGTCCCAGTAGAATTTCTTTCCGCGAAGATAACGCCTTAAAATAACAGCGAGAAGGGGCGGACAGGCGCGCGGAAAAAAGCGCCGGTTTAATATCACAACTTCCGACTTCCAAATAAGGGCATCCAGCGCCATGGCGCCGAGCGTTGTGCCGAACGTAACGCCCCCCATTAAGAGCTTTAACGCAAGCTTCATTGCCTTTCCGTAACAGCGCCCGTAAAAAAGACGGTACATCCACCGCGGCGTCATATTGACCATACGACAGGGTTTATCCGCGAGGTATTGGTAAAGGCGGTAATAGGAAGAGCCGTCCTCCTCGCACTTCAGAAACACCAGAGCTTTACGCTCAGTCGTAGCGCGCATAAATTTCCCTCATTTTCTTTTCGTTTTCTTCGCGGGAAAACGCGCCGATTCGCAGTCTATTATACTGCCCGTAGGCCTCCCGTTTCTTACAATCCCGAAGCAAAATGCTTACGTTTTTCTCCCAGGCTTCCGCTCCTTGCGTCGGCAATAATTCGCCGCCCTCGCCGGGCAGTATCAAGTCCCGGTTCCCGCGCACGGCGGAGGCAAGGACCGGCAGTCCCGCAGCCATCGCTTCCATGACCGCAACCGGCAGCCCCTCCTGCAACGAGGGGAAAAGGAATAAATCCGCCATCCCGTAGAAGCGGAACACATCCGTGCGGTAGCCGGGGAATATCACCTGCTGTTCCACACCGAGCGCCCTGGCTCTCGCCTTTAATTCATCTCGCAATTTTCCGTGTCCCAGGATGACCAGCGTTAGCGTGGGGTCGTCAAGGCGCCGCAAGACTTCGAGGAGCAACGCCTGGTTTTTTCGCGGTATCATTTCGCCGGCTGTCAGCAGCACGCGCTGCGTCCGCAGAATGCCGAGTTCCTCCCGGAGCCCCGCGCTTTCCGCACTGCCGCGCTGTACAGCCTCTATGTCGATGCCGACTCCGGGCAGGAGGTCTGTGTGGCGGGCGGAGAACTTTTTCTTGGCGCGCTCATAGTCCTCGCGATTTATTAGGAGAAGGCTGTCCGTAAAGCGAGACAAGTACTTTTCGACCGGATAGTAAATAAGCCAGTTCTTCTTCGGCGCGCCGTCAAAAAAATGAAAGCCGTGCGCCGTATAAATCACATTTTGTAAACCTGCTCGTGCGGCCGCAATACGTGCACAGGCAGCTCCCATGGGGGTGTGGCAGTGGAGTAAGCGGAACCCCTCACGGCGAATGAGCGCCGTGAGTTCTCGCACGGCGCTCATATTCTTACGGTTCCAGGGTTCCCGCGCAAACGCAATCTGGTGACAGCGTATGCCGGTGCCCTTTAACCTGTCGTTATTGTCCCCGTAGGAGGGCATGTCAAAATTGGAGGCGTAATGTACTTCGTAACCTCTTTCCTGAAGGAGGCGCACATTGTTCATCTCAAACTGCGGCACAAAACCGCTAACGGTTGTGACCAGCAGCGCCTTTTTGCTCCCGCTCATCTTTTTCCCTCCTCTTTTGGCAGTTCACGCTTCGCTCAGAGTTTGAGCTCGCCGCTCAAATCCTCCGTCTGCTGTACCGCCGTAAGCTGGCCTTCCGCAACCCCCTCTGTCTTCTCCTTCATGAAGAGAATTTTCGGCGTCATAAAAATGAGCTTTAAATCCAGAAAAATCGAATAGTTGCGAATATAAATCAAATCGAGCTTCAGCTTGTCATAGGGCGTTGTATTGTAGACGCCGTAAATCTGCGCGTAGCCGGTGAGTCCCGCCTTTAGCTTGAGGCGGTAGTCAAACTCCGGTATTTCCTTCTTGTACTCGGCCGCAATTTCCGGACGCTCCGGCCGCGGGCCTACCATGCTCATCTCGCCCTTCAGGATATTGAGAACCTGCGGGAGCTCATCGAGTCTGGTTGCACGCAGCAAGTTGCCCACTCTCGTAATGCGGTTATCTCCCTGCGCGGCGAGCCGGGCCACACCGTCCGCCTCCGCGTTGACCCGCATGGTGCGGAATTTCAGAATGTCAAAGGTCTTTCCGCCCTTTGTCAGGCGACACTGCTTATAGAAGACCGGGCCGCCGTCCTCAAGCTTGATTGCAAGCGCAATCAGGACAAAGAAAGGCAGGCTTACCAGCAAGAGCGCACCCGCACTCATTATGTCCAGCACGCGCTTACAGAAGAGCTGATCCACCTGCAGGCCGTCGTTCCGGGAGAGCAGAAGCACGGTGTCAAAGAGCTTTAGCTCATCCGAGCTCCGCACCAGCACATCGCTGATCTTCGGAATCATGTAGACGCGCTTATCCATATCGTAGCAGCGCTTAAAAATCAGGTTGCGGTCGTGGCTTCCGAGGTCTCCTATAATCACACCGCCGTACTTCGGCACTTCCGCCATGATGCGCTCTATGCCCTCGCTGATATGGATGGCCGCGGTGAGCACATACTTATCGTCCCGCGAGTTCATCTTCTCAAGCACATGCGCAACCGAGCGCTTTCCGTAGATTAAAAGGAGCTGCCGCGGCGGAAAGAGCAGGTTATAAGTCCACTGAAAGAGGGTTGCCCAGAAGAAAACCAGCACCATATCCACCGCGGTTAGGATTGCAAAGGGCAGCGGCACATACAGATGGCGCTCCACCAGTGCGAGCAAGAGGTAGCCGAAGACATTGGTCGCGAATATCGCGAGAAACTGCGAGTAAATGATGTTGTTCTTCCGGAAAAAGCCGATTTTCAACCCCCCGTAGAGGCTGTGAAAGACAAACAACATGATTGCGTAGAGTCCGGTCATGAACCAGTTT